>JBJERD010000201.1:0-2433 GCA_051882095.1 Oscillospiraceae bacterium | reverse complement strand
ATATTATAATTTTTATTGCAAAAATTATATTTATATGATAAAATATAAATATAAATACTTTCATCGGAGGAAAAAATGTCACAGATAACAAAACGTGCATTGGCGGCATCACTGAAAAATATGCTGCTGAAAAAGCCACTGAATAAGATAACCATAAACGATATTGCCGAGGACTGCGGCATCAACCGCATGACCTTTTACTATCATTTCAAGGATATTTACGACCTTGTGGAATGGACCTGTGAGGAGGACGCTGCAAAGGCTCTGGAGGGCAAAAAGACCTACGATACATGGCAGCAGGGTTTTCTGAATATTTTTTATGCCGTGCTGGAAAACAAGCCGTTTATTATGAACGTGTACCGCTCAGTAAGCCGTGAGCAGGTGGAAATCTATCTTTATAGGGTCACATACGATCTGCTCATCGGCGTTGTGAACGAGCGCTCCACCAATATGTCGGTCAGCGAGGACGACAAGAAGTTCATCGCTGATTTTTACAAGTTTGCATTCGTCGGCATAATGCTTGAGTGGATAAAAAACGATATGAAAGCTGACCCGAAGCAGATAGTCGACAGAATAAGCAACCTTATTCACGGCGATATTACCCGTGCACTGGAAAACTGCCGCACCGACAGACCCGTTACATCAAATCACTCCGAATGATAAAAAAATATACAGCTTCGCCCCCGTGATAAAGCTTTTATCACGAGGGCAGTTTTATTTATTGTAAAATCAGTTTTTCCGCTTTATAATATAGCTGTAAACCAAAACAACAAAGCTTTAAGGAGGCTGTTATTATGTATTATTCAAGCGGAAATTACGAAGCATTTGCAAGGCCCGAAAAGCCAGAAGGCGTTGACAGGAAATCGGCATACATCATCGGTACGGGACTGGCTGCCCTTACTGCTGCGTGCTATCTTGTAAGGGACGGTCAGATGAAGGGCGAGCACGTTCATATCTTCGAGAAGGATCCTATTCCCGGCGGTGCCTGCGATGGATATGAATATCCCGGTCTGGGCTATGTAATGCGCGGCGGACGTGAAATGGATAACCATTTTGAGGTAATGTGGGATCTGTTCCGTTCGATACCGTCCATTGAAACAGAGGGTGTAAGCGTGCTGGACGAATACTACTGGCTCAACAAGCACGACCCCAACTACTCCCTAATGCGCGCCACCGAAAAATGCGGTGAGGACGCTCACACCGACGGTAAGTTTGGTCTTTCCGACAAGGGTGCCATGGAGATAATGAAACTGTTCTTCACACCCGATGAACAGCTTTATGACAAGAAAATCACAGACTTTTTTGATGATGAAGTGCTGAATTCAAATTTCTGGCTCTACTGGCGCACAATGTTCGCCTTTGAAAACTGGCACAGCGCACTTGAAATGAAACTGTATATCAAGCGTTATATTCATCATGTAGGCGGTCTGCCCGATTTCAAGGCGCTGAGATTTACAAGGTACAATCAGTATGAATCTATGATACTCCCCATGATAAAATATCTGGAAGGCTTCGGAGTGCAGTTCCATTATAATACCAAAGTTGTAAATGTTGAGTTTGATATTACTCCCGAGAAAAAGCAGGCAAAAAAGATAATCCTGCTCCATGACGGCAAGGAGGATTCCGTAGACCTTACCGAAAATGACCTTGTATTTATCACCAACGGAGGTTGCGTTGAAAATTCTTCTCTCGGCTCCCAGAATACTCCCGCTGATTTCAACACCGAGATCAAGCCGGGCGGCGGCTGGGATATGTGGCGTAAGATAGCCGCACAGGATCCCTCCTTCGGTCACCCCGACAAGTTCTGCTCTGCTCCCGAACAGAGCAACTGGATGAGCGCCACAGTTACAACGCTGGACGATAAAATAGTACCATATATCAAGAATATCTGTCAGCGCGACCCGTTCTCCGGCAAGGTAGTAACAGGCGGAATAGTTACCGTTAAGGACTCCAACTGGCTCCTCAGCTGGACATTTAACCGTCAGCCACAGTTCCGCACACAGCCCAAGGGACAGCTTGTTGGCTGGATATACGGTCTTTTCAGCGACAAGCCGGGCAACTTTGTAAAGAAGCCCATGCGCGAATGTACGGGCAAGGAGATATGCATGGAATGGCTCTATCATATTGGTGTGCCGGAAAATGAGATTGAGGAGCTTGCAGAGCACAGCGCAAATACGGTACCCTGCATGATGCCGTATATCACCGCATTCTTTATGCCCCGTGCCGCAGGCGATCGTCCTGATGTTGTACCCAAGAAAGCAGTAAACTTTGCGTTTCTTGGTCAGTTTGCCGAAACAAAGCGCGACACCATTTTCACCACTGAGTATTCTATGCGAACAGGTATGGAGGCGGTTTATACTCTGCTTGACATTGACCGTGGCGTTCCCGAGGTATGGGGCAGCGTATACGATGTCCGCGATCTGCTTAACGCTA
>JBJERD010000200.1:0-2449 GCA_051882095.1 Oscillospiraceae bacterium | reverse complement strand
CGGAGCTCCCTGCGGATAGGGGATTTCGCTCACTGCGGTGAGCGACAAGGGGGCTCCTCGCCCCCTTGACCCCTCGCAAGCCCTCTAGCGCCGGGCTTGAGCCTGCGCTTTAATTTTCCCACTTTACTTTTTGAAAATTATACGCAAACATATTCCCCGTTCCGGTAATCGACTGTAATGGTCGATTCAGGCTCTACCTCGTCTGCTATTATCTTCTTTGCGATAAGAGTTTCCACCTTACGCTGGATATATCTCTTCAAAGGTCTTGCGCCGTAGTTGGGGTCAAAGCCCTGCTCTATGATAGCGTCCTTTGCTGCGTCGGTGACTTCCACGCCAAGCTGCTTATCGGCAAGACGCTTTCTCAGCTCGCCCAGCATAAGGTCTACAATGCCGTATATCTCAGACTTCTGCAGCGGCTTATAGTAGATTATCTCGTCAAGACGGTTAAGAAACTCGGGTCTGAACTGACTTTTCAGCAGCTTATCCACCTGCTCCCTCGCCTCGTCGGATATCTCGCCGTTTTCCTGTATGCCGTCAAGAATATAGGGCGAACCAAGGTTTGATGTCAGTATGATTATGGTGTTCTTGAAATCGACCGTTCTGCCCTGCGAATCGGTTATTCTTCCGTCGTCAAGCACCTGAAGCAGAATATTGAAAACATCGGGATGAGCCTTTTCGATCTCGTCCAGCAGGACTACCGAATAAGGCTTGCGGCGAACAGCTTCGGTAAGCTGTCCTCCCTCCTCATAGCCAACATATCCCGGAGGCGCTCCTATAAGACGGCTTACGCTGAATTTCTCCATGTACTCCGACATATCTATTCTGACGATGTTCTTTTCATCATCAAACAGCGCTTCGGCAAGTGCCTTTGCAAGCTCGGTCTTTCCTACTCCCGTAGGTCCTAAGAACAGGAACGAGCCTATAGGCTGATTTGGATTTGCTATGCCTGCTCTTGAACGGATTATAGCTTCCGACACCTTCTGAACAGCCTCGTTCTGACCGATGACCCTCTTATGGAGAATATCCTCCATGCCCAGAAGCTTTTCACGCTCGCCCTCCATAAGCTTTGCAACGGGTATGCCCGTCCAGCGGCAGATTATCTTTGCTATCTCTTCCTCGGTGACTTTATCTCTCAGCAGCGTGTTTGAAGTGTAGCTCTGCTCGGCGTTCTGCTCCTCCTGCTCCAGCTGTTTTTGCAGAGTAGGCAGCTTGCCGTATTTAAGCTCGGCAAGCTTGTTTAAGTCGTATGAACGCTCAGCCTTTTCGATCTCGGCGTTGCAGGCTTCGATATCCTCACGCAGCTTCTGCACCTTTGAAATTGCGGATTTTTCGTTCTCCCACTTTGCTTTCATCTCGTTGAACTGCTCACGCATTTCCGAAAGCTCCTTCTGAACTTCTTTAAGATGCTCGACGGCAAGCTTGTCGGTCTCCTTTTTAAGAGCGGCTTCCTCGATTTCATGCTGCATTATCTTTCTCTGTATCTCATCAAGCTCGGTAGGCATTGAATCCATTTCGGTACGGATAAGAGCGCAGGCTTCGTCCACAAGGTCTATCGCCTTATCGGGCAAAAATCTGTCGGAAATATATCTGTTTGAAAGCGTTGCGGCTGCGATAAGCGCCTGATCCTGTATCTTTACGCCGTGGTACACCTCGTAACGCTCTTTAAGACCTCGCAGGATTGCAATAGTATCCTCCACCGTAGGCTCGTCCACCATAACGGTCTGGAAACGTCTTTCAAGTGCAGCGTCCTTTTCGATATACTGGCGGTACTCGTTGAGGGTGGTTGCGCCGATACAATGAAGCTCTCCTCTTGCAAGCATTGGTTTCAGGAGATTTCCTGCATCCATAGCGCCGTCTGTCTTTCCTGCGCCGACTATAGTATGCAGCTCGTCGATAAACAGGATTATCTGACCATCGCTCTTTTTGATCTCCTGCAGCACGGCTTTAAGACGCTCCTCAAACTCTCCTCTGTATTTAGCTCCTGCCACAAGGGAACCCATATCAAGAGAGAAAACCTTTCTGTCTTTCAGGCTGTCGGGAACGTCTCCTCTGACGATACGCTGTGCAAGACCTTCGGCGATAGCGGTCTTACCAACGCCCGGCTCACCGATAAGCACGGGGTTATTCTTAGTTTTTCTTGAAAGTATTCTGATGACATTTCTGATCTCATTATCACGTCCGATAACGGGGTCAAGCTTATTGTTTCTTGCAAGCTCCACAAGCTCCTGACCGTACTTTTTCAGCACGTCGTAGGTTTCCTCGGGATTCTGGCTTGTCACCTGTGCAGAACCTCTTATCTCCTGCAAAGCTTTGAGGAATTTTGATTTATTCACATTAAAGGTCTTGAAGATATCACTCATCGCCTTGTTTGGGGATTCCATTATTCCCAGCACGATATGCTCCACCGAAACATATTCGTCCTTCATTTTTGAAGCCTGCTCCTCCGCTT
>JBJERD010000199.1:0-2461 GCA_051882095.1 Oscillospiraceae bacterium | reverse complement strand
AACGCAGGTGGAAAGCTCGGCACAGTCGGAACCCTTTCATCGCTCGCCGCCATTCCTGTCGGTCTGGGCGGAAAGACAGGCATGAACATGAAAGAAAAGGGCGTTACACTCGGAACGTCCGACCATGCTGTCGGCGGCGTTGCCAGCGGTCTTAATGCCGTAGGAGCTCTTGCAAACTTTACAAACAGTACGGCTCAGACGTTTCAGCAGGCAGACAACGGTAATAAAGCTGACACAATAAGAAATGCTCTGGATATGGTTAACCATGGCGCTAACTTTATTGGACAGACGACTCGTCTGGCTTCTTATGCGTCAGGAGCTAACAATCTGATCCAGACAATGGATACCCAAGTTATTCCGGGACTTGATGTAGCATCGGGCGCACTTACCGCAACAAAGGGACTGATCGGATATGGTTCGGGAAGGTCTACTGAAAAAGCAATGGATAAACGCCTAAATGCCGAAGACGCCGACAAGAACTCAGATATTTACAAAGCAAGCAAGATGGCAAGAAATAAGGCGCATATCAACAAAGTACAAGGCGGATTTGATATGGCGTCCGGAGCATTGAAAGCGGCTGGCGGCGGACTTAAGCTCGCCGGAGTATCTTCGCTTGTAGGTACTGCGGTCGGCGCAGTCGGCTCAGGAGTAGGCTTTGTCGGCGGGTGCGTCACTGACCAAATGAAGAGAGATATGCGCCATGACCTTGTAAACGATGAACTTGGATTAGAGGACAAGATCACGGAATTCTGCGCAAGAAACAATTGCGACAGAAAAACAGCAAAGCATGTTATTCTCAGGAAAATGGGCTATCAGTCGGGCAAGAGAAAGGAAGTATTCAACAACATTGTCCTTAACAGGGCAGCGAAGATGAAGAAGAAGGCTGATAGCGGAGATGAAGAGGCTATGCAGTTCATGGCTGATCTCGGACTCAAATCCAAAAAATCGAAGGACAAGAGCGGAGGAACCAAGAAGGTATACAGCCTGCAAGGTATAGCAGAAAAGCTTGGCATGGAAGGAAATGCAACATGGGAAGAACAGCTCAGGAATTCCCAGAATCGCAGGAAATATGACAGGTCAAATCCTTTCGCAAAAACAGCGACATGAGTAAACGAGGTATCAAATGACAGAACAACAGTATATTCAGATTCTTGAGCAGATCCTGAATGAAATCAAGGACGCAAAGCTGGAAGCAAAAATTCTTAACTCCGATGACGGAACGCTCCTTCGGGCAATTGTTCCTTTAGGAAACAGCGAGGACGATCTGACGGCGCTTGCGGATATAGGGATCGTAACTACCGCGAACGGCACTGAGATCGCTCAGATCTACTTTACACTCACAGCAGAGCTTTCAGACAATGCGGAAGCGGAGATCATAAAAGCCCTCCCTGCCCTGAATTTTTACAGCCTAATCGGAAGCTACGGGATCTATGATCACAATCAGGTTTACTTCAAGTATGCCATTCCGATTTCCGAATTCGATGACAACGAGCTTCGGGCAAGCGAGATTCTTGACGCATTCGCAGTATCATTCGAGTCCCTTAGCGGAACATATGATGCTATTATTGCTCTGGCATCAGGCACAATGGATTACAGCACAGCCGTTAAGTCAGAGCTTATTCCGGAAATGTGAACTGCTTAGAGCAACGGGTTCTCTGTTCATGATGTACTTTATATCCTCCAATTAATTGGCGAATATATCTGAGTGTTATCTCCAACCAATCTGCCCGGTTTCTGCACTTCTAGCTTATTGCACAATAATATCTTGATTCGAATGTGTAGATTTGTGTACTTTACGCCTAGCATTACTCGGAACTATATGTTATAATTAATACAGACCGAATATCAAACAATTCGGTCATGATACATGGATAGTAGAAAGGATAAACATCATGGAAAAAGCAAAAGCATGGGAAGAAGAGTCTTGGTGGGAAGATGAGGAAGAAGACGAGGGGTCTTGGGAAGAAGAAGAGGAGGAGGAAAATGACGAGGATATCGAAGACTACAAGTTTTTCGGTTACAACAGCGATGAAGAGTTTCTGGAAGATTTTCTCGGTTGTGACAGAAACTGGACGCTTGAGGATTTCTTTGACAGCTACAACAATTAATTAAGGTCTGCCGTGGCGCAGAATAAGTTCAACAAAAAATCGGGGCGAAGCACATTCTTCGCCCCGATAAAGGAGGATTACCATGGAAAGAATGCAGTTTTATCCAAATAAGCCACTTAAACACGCTCTCCACGCCGAATCAGCGATCAAAGGCGTCAGCGTATCCCAGCTTATCATTGATATACTTTCAGAACATTGCGGACTAGCAGTATCAGAGTCAGAAAAAAAGCCATTAACAGAGCTAACAGAGAAAATTCTGCAGGAAGTAAAATTATTCGTCATGAACAGCCAGCCGGGAACTACCTTTGACCTACTCACAGCCTCAGAAACATTCTCCAAAATTGAAATGTTCG
>JBJERD010000198.1:0-2463 GCA_051882095.1 Oscillospiraceae bacterium | reverse complement strand
AATGCGCTTACGCTGGCATTTCCCGTGCAGATGCTTATGGTTGCGCTGGGAGTAGGCACAGGAGTTGGCACAAATGCGCTGCTTTCAAAAAGTCTGGGTCAGGGCGACAAGGAAAAGGTGGCTAAGACCGCAGGAAACGGCATGTTCCTTGCAGCTGTCATTTATGTGATATGTCTGCTCTTCGGCTGCTTCGGAGTCAAAGCCTACATTTCCTCGCAGACCTCAAATCCCGAAATATACGGCATGGCAACAGGCTATCTGAAGGTCTGCTGTACGCTTTCAATGGGAGTTGTCTTCTTTGCGATATTCGAGAAGCTTTTGCAGTCAACGGGTCTGTCACTCTATTCTACAATAGCTCAGATAGTGGGCGCAGCAGTAAATATCGTTCTCGACCCCGTGCTTATCTACGGCTTGTTGGGAGCGCCCGAAATGGGAGTAATGGGAGCAGCATACGCTACAGTAATAGGTCAGATAGCTTCGCTTTTAATGGCTCTCATATTCCATTTCAAGGTCAATAAGGAGGTCAAAAACGCTCTCAGATACCTAAAACCGTCAGGCAGGATAATCAAAGAGATCTTTGCTATAGGACTTCCTGCTATCATTGCACAGGCTCTCATGTCGGTGATGACCTACGGGCTTAACGTTATCCTTGTAAAGGTCAGCGAGAACATGGTCACAGCCTACGGGCTTTACTATAAGATACAGCAGTTTGTGCTGTTCGCCGCATTTGGTCTGAGAGACGCTGTTACTCCTGTGGTGTCGTTCAACCACGGAATGAGAAGCAAAAGCCGTGTAAGGTCGGGAATTAAATACGGCATTATTTATACGCTTATCATCATGGCGGTAGGCATGGCGGTGATAGAGATATTTGCTGACAGCTTCTCGTCGGTTTTCGGACTTTCGGGAGAAACTCAGGCTCTGTGCGTAAGCGCAATGAGGATAGTTTCGCTGAGCTTTATCTTTGCGGGATTGAATATCGCCTTTCAGGGAATTTTTCAGGCGCTTGGCAGCGGCATGGAATCGCTGATAATTTCGGTTTTAAGACAGTTCCTGCTTGTTCTTCCTGTGGCATGGGGATTTTCTCTTCTTGCGGCAGGTTCGCCCGATAAGGAGTGGACGGTATGGCTTACATTCCCGATAGCCGAAGTTCTCTCCGCTGCGGTAGCTTGTGTTTTTATGAAGAGGATATACAAAAACAAAGCGGTACGGATCTAAACCCGTACCGTTGTTTAAGTTCACAATTATAAAGCACTATTATGCTATTACCACGGCTTGACCGTGCCGATTATCTCCGTAATTGACTTTATGCCGTTTTCATCGCACCATTTGTTCATGCCGTCAACTATCTCTACAGGCGCATATGGGTTTGAGAAAATTGCAGCACCTATCTGAATTGCCGACGCTCCTGCCATCATCATTTCAATTGCATCCTCGTAGGTTGCAATTCCGCCCATTCCCATGACGGGTATCTTAACTGCGTTTGCAGCCTGCCATACCATTCTCACGGCAATAGGGAATACCGCAGGACCCGAAAGTCCGCCTACGTTGTTTTTAAGGATAGGTCTGCGTGTCTTGATGTCTATTCTCATTCCCAGAAGTGTGTTTATAAGTGAAATTGCGTCCGCTCCCGAAGCCTCAACAGATTTTGCAATATCGGTTATGCTTGTAACATTTGGCGAAAGCTTGACCATAAGCGGCTTTTCGGAAACCTTTTTCACCGCAGCGGTAACTGCTCCTGCAACCGTGCAGTCGGTTCCGAAAGCTGCGCCGCCTTGCTTTACATTTGGGCATGAAATGTTAAGCTCTATCATATCCACAGCCGTACCGTTGAGCATTTCGGCAAGCTGAGCACATTCCTCAACCGTTGAGCCTGCAATGTTGGCAACTATTCTTGTGTCCTTGGTCACAAGATTGGGCAGCTCGTAGTTCAAGAACTTTTCGATACCGCCGTTTTGAAGACCGACCGAGTTGAGCATACCCGACGGCGTTTCCGCAACTCTCGGTCCGGGGTTACCCTGACGAGGCTTTATGGTAGTACCCTTTATTGAGATTCCGCCAAGCTTTGAAAGGGGATAAAATTGTTCGTATTCTCTGCCGTAGCCAAAAGCTCCACTGGCAGGGATAACGGGATTTTTAAATTCAACTCCTGCAACGTTTACTCTCAGATCAGCCATTGAAATCTACCTCCTTGCCGTCAAATACAGGTCCGTCCTTGCAGACGTGAGAGAATATCTCCTTGCCGTCCTTGACTGTTCTGCAAACGCACACAAGGCAGGCTCCTACGCCGCAAGCCATTCTCTGTTCAAGAGATACCTGCGTTTCAATGCCGTATTCATCGGCAAGCTTTACTATTGCTTTAAGCATGGGCATAGGACCGCAGGCATAAATAATGTCCGTTTTTTTGGACTCAAGCACAGTCTTGAGAGCTTCGGTGACAAAGCCGTGTATCCCAGCCGTTCCGTC
>JBJERD010000197.1:0-16846 GCA_051882095.1 Oscillospiraceae bacterium | reverse complement strand
CTTTGGCTGGGGAAAGCCCGTTCAGGTAAATCCGCTTAATTTCAAGCATTACAGAAAGGGCAACGCCCTCTGTGCCGCCGCAGGACCTATCTCTAATGTTATCATGGGTCTGCTCGGAATGATACTTTTCAAGCTTGCGTATGGTCTTTACCTTGTAAATCCCTCCGAGTCGCTGATGTGGATTTATGTAATACTACAGTATTTCACGCTGATAAATCTTGGACTTGCGGCGTTTAACCTTATACCCATACCGCCCCTTGACGGCTCAAAGATACTTTCGTATTTTACATCGCCTAAGGTGGACAGATTTATTGCGGAAAATCAGATGTATATCACTATAGGATTTTTTGTGCTGATAATCACAGGTATCATCGACAAGCCCCTCGGCTGGATACAGGGTCTGATGTTTACGTTGATAGACAAGCTGACTTTCTGGGTAGATATAATAGTTGCGGCAATAGTGAGGTAACAGATGAGGCAGATTTCGTTTAAGCTTGACGCCTTTGAAGGACCGCTGGATCTGCTGCTTCACCTTATTTCAAAGCATAAGCTGAACATTTATGATATTGAGATAAGCGTACTGCTGGAGCAGTATATGGAATACATGAATCGGCTTGAAGCGGAAGATTTTGAATCCGCCGCCGATTTTCTTGAAATGGCTGCAAGGCTCATATACATCAAGACCTGTTCTCTTTTGCCCCAGCCCGAGGAAGCTCAGGAGCTGAAAAAAGAGCTTGAAGGCAGAATAATCGAATATTCGCTGTGCAAGCAGGCGGCAGAGGCGCTTCGCAAAGTCTATGCAGGAGGACAGATATTTGTCCGTGCGCCGCAGAAGCTCCCCGTGAACAAGGCTTATACACGAACCCATGACGTTTCGGTGCTGTATGACGCATACATGGGAATATCCTCAAAGGTGAAGACCTATAAGCCGTTGAGGGCGAATGTGTTTTCGCCGATAGTATCCCACAGGATAGTTTCGGTAACGTCGAAAATAATTTTTGTGCTGAAAAAGCTGTATAAAACAGGCAGCTGCCAAATGGAAAGGCTTTATGACGGCATTACCGACAAGTCTGAAAAGGTTGCAACTTTTCTGGCGGTACTGGAGCTTACAAAGTCGGGCAGGATATACATAAACGATGATAATACCGAAATAAAGTTTCTTCGCAGGGACAAAAATAAGCGTGATTCCGATGATGAACAAGCAGTTGATGTGACTTCCGAGCATGATGAAGATGTATCGCAGTATGACGAGTCTTTGCCTGATGACCAAGCGGCAGAAGCTGTAACAGAGCCTTTTGCCACGGAAGAGCCCGAGACATCCGCAGATGATGAAGAGGCGGTATCGGATAACGATGTCAATGAAAAATTAGCGGACGATAAAAAAACCGAGATAAAAAGTGCGGTAAGGTTTTCTTCCGAGCGGCTTGTAAGCAGTCATACGGTCTCTATGAGGATAGAGCCCGAAAAACCGCAGGCTGTGGCTGCCTTTGCGCCTATGGCTGTTGCGGAAGAAGCTGCCGAGGAGCATGAAGCAGAGGCTGAAAATTCCGACCAAGAGATTTCGGAGGGATTTTCGGAGGAAATATCAATGCTGACAGATCCGCCTGTTACCGTATTCAAGCCTAATTACTGGAGCAGCAGGAGCTATTATTGGGGAAATGTTCCCGTTGGCGACGACGCACAGGGTAATTACTGGCGGTTCGGCGGAAAATAACTTTCAGAATACTGAGGAAATATAAATATGGATCAAAATGAAAAAATTGCAGCTGTTGAGGCAATACTCTTTGCAGGCGGAGACCCGATCGAGCCTGAAAAGCTTGCCGCAGCAGCCGAGATCGAGCCGAGTGAGATAAATGAAATACTTGAAAGGCTCAGCGAAAAGTATTTGCAGCCGTCAAGCGGAATAGAGCTTTTAAAGCTGGACAATGCCTATCAGCTGGCAACGAAAAAGCAGTATGCGCCTTATGTTAAGGAAGCTCTGGAAATAAAGAAAAATGCGGTACTTTCACCTGCCGCAATGGAGGTGCTGACCGTTGTTGCTTATAATCAGCCTGTAACGAAATCATTTGTGGAGCACGTCAGGGGAGTTGATTCGTCGGGAACGGTCAATTCACTGGTGGAGAAAGGTCTTCTTACGGAAGCAGGCAGACTTGATATGCCGGGAAGACCTATCGCATACAAGACCACCGACGCATTTTTAAGAGCCTTTCAGATATCTTCTCTGGAAGAGCTTCCGCCGCTGCCCGAGCAAAAGGCTCAGGTGACTATCGACGAGGTGATCGCAGGTCAGTCGGAACAGCAGTAAAAGGACGTAATAAAGACGGGAGATGATCGCAATAATAGTTTTGTGGATATTGCTAGGTATCATAGCTTTTATTGTGATACTCCTGCATTTTTCTGTGAGAGCTTATATAAAAGCCGACAGCGGGGGAATAGATATTAAAGTAAAGTATATGTTCTTTACCGTATATCCCCGTGCAAAGAAAGCTAAGAAAACCAAGCCTTCAAGGAAAAGCAAGGCAGACAATAAAAGTGAAGCCGACCTGTTCGCCGACAGCTTAGATGACGAACTGGAAGAGTCGGACTGTGAAACTGCTCAAGAGATTACGCAGGAGAGCGAAGAAACGGAACTGTCTGTTTCGGAGCAGCCGGAAGATGAAACGACCGAGGTCGGCGCAGCGCATGACAAATTCGGGTTTGACGAGCTGGAAAAGGACTTTGAGGACGAGAGCTCAGACAGCGAAAAGCAGTCTGAGGAAAAACCTCCCGAGGTGCAGGCTGAAAAGGTCGAGGTAAAGACGGTAAAGGGCAGAGCGAAGAAAGAAAAGCCCCAAAAGGAAAAGAAGAGCGGAGCGTTTGCTTCTTTGAAAGAAAAATATCTGATTATCAAGCCGTATATCCCCAAAGGTTGGAAAGCGGTCAAAAAGCTTTTGAAGACAGTGCGTATAACAGACCTGCGGATAGAGGTAAATGTGGGCAGAGAGGACGCTCACGAAGCGGCGATATATTACGGAGCTTTGCAAGGTGCGCTGTTCAATCTGCTGGGAACGCTTGCGGCAGTTTTCACAGTTAAGGTGAAGAAAGCCGATGTCAACTGCATTTTCACAAATAATACCATAAGCGGAGAGGGCGAGACTTGCATAAGGGTGCGTCCAAGCGCTATGATAGCGATTGCCGTGTGTACGGCGGTGAATTTTCTTATAATTTTCCTGCGTGAAAGGTGCAGAAAGAGAAGAAAAGCAAAAAAAGCCCAATCAACCGAAACAGCGGCTCGTGAAGCTGAGCCTGTAATGAATAACAACTAAGCGGATTTTTCCGCATGAAAGAAAGGACGTTTTAAAATGAACGATAATACTAAGCTTGAATCACTGGTAAAAACCGCTATGGAGAAGATCAAGGAAATGACCGAATGTGAAACAGTCATCGGAAAGCCGATAGTTACCGCAGACGGTACGACTATTATCCCCGTATCAAAGGTTTCGCTGGGATTTGCTTCAGGCGGCTCGGATCTTCCTACAAAAAGCACAAAGGATCAGTTCGGCGGCGGTTCGGGAGCAGGCATAACTATTCAGCCTATGGCGTTTATCGTCGTTCACGACGGAGAGACAAAGCTGCTCCAGATGACTACCAATACATCTTATCAGAACGCTGTTGTAAACGCTGTCCCCGAAGTGGTTGACAAGATAATTGATTTCGTTGACAAAAAGACAGGAAAGAAAGAGTCTGAGGAGTAATTTTCCTGCACACCGACCGAATTGATTTTAGTATTTCTGCACATTACTAGTAAAGTAAATTTGTGCGGAGGTGTTAAAATGAAAATTCTGTCTTTTATATGCGCACTTATTGCGGCGGTCTCGGCTTTTTCGTTAAGGGCTGAGGCTGTGGATATGGTTGCGGTCTCGGCTAAGGGTGCAATTCTTATAGACGCTGCAACGGGTGAAGTTATTTTTAGTAAAGACGCAGATGAAAAGCTGCCTATGGCAAGCACCACAAAGATAATGTCGGCACTTATCGTGCTTGAGCAGGACGGTCTGGACGATAAATTTGTGGTGGACAAAGATGCCATACAGGTGGAAGGCTCGTCAATGGGGCTTCGTGAGGGTGATATAGTCACTCTTCGTGACCTTGCCTGTGGAATGCTGCTGCCCAGCGGAAACGACGCTGCAAACGCAGCAGCTGTGCGAGTTTCGGGCAGCGTTGAGGCTTTTGTGCAGCTTATGAACGACCGGGCGGCTGAAATGGGACTGTCGTCCACGCATTTCGTTACGCCGTCGGGACTTGACGATTATACAGATGAGCATTATTCCACAGCGGCAGATATGGCTGAGCTGACCCGTGAGGCGATGAAAAATCCCGACTTCCGTGAGATATGCGGAAAGAGGAGCATAAAGTTGAACTTCGGTTCGCCGCCAAGCGACAGGTGGCTGACAAACACAAACAAGCTGCTTTCAATGTGCGACGGAGTAATCGGAGTAAAAACGGGTTTTACAGATAAGGCGAGGAGATGCCTTGTATCGGCTTGTCAGAGAAACGGCGCAACGCTTATTTGCGTGACGTTGAACGACCCCAACGACTGGCTCGACCACACAAGGCTGTATGATTACGGCTTTTCGATGATGTCACAGCAGGAGCTGCCTCTTGAAAACGAGCAGTTTGAAATAGGAGCTGTTGGCGGATATTCGGACAGCGTTTTGTGCAGGACTGACAGAGTGAAAGCAACTCTGCCCAACGGCAGGGCAGACCAGGTAAGCTGTGAGATATATGTCAGACCATTTGTTTATTGTCCTGCAGCAGAGAATACAGTTGTGGGCAGAGCGGAGTATTATTATCACGGAACAAAGATAGCTCAGTCGCCCGTCTATTTAGCGCAGGACGCAGAGAAAAAGCCTGCGGAGTGTAAAGATAAAGGCTTTTTTGAGTATTATTTCGGAAAGCTAAAGGAAATATTCAGCTGACGGTCCTTTTGCGGACCGTACATATTAAGGAGTAAGTATGGAAAAGATCAGAGTTCAGAAGATCATTGCGGAAAGCGGATATTGTTCCAGAAGAAAGGCTGAGGAGCTTATCTCTCAGGGACGTGTGAAGATAAACGGCAGAGAATGTGGTCTTGGCGACAAGGCTCTGCCCAACAAGGATCTTATCAGCATTGACGGCGAGAACATTTTTGTGCCTAAGAAAAAGCAGATGTATTATATCATGCTGCACAAGCCGAGAGGTTATGTTACCACAATGAGCGACGAGCTGGACAGAAAGTGCGTCACCGATCTGCTGAAAGATCTTCCTGCAAGAGTTTATCCTGTGGGAAGACTTGACAAAAATTCGGAGGGCTTGCTGCTGTTCACAAACGACGGTCAGTTCGCCAACGATATCATGCACCCGTCAAAGCACATCTCAAAGACCTATCGTGTAACGGTGCGCCCCGATATTTCCGACGAGCAGCTGGTGGAGCTTTCGGAGGGAGTAGTCATAGACGGAAAGAAAACTCAGCCTGCAACGGTGCTGGTGCTTGATAAGCAGCCGGGCAGAGTGGTTCTCCAGATGACTATCCACGAGGGAAGAAACCGTCAGATAAGAAAGATGTGCGAGGCTGTAGGACTTGAAGTGGCAAGGCTGAAAAGAACGTCCATAGGTCCGTTGAAGCTTGGTATGCTCAAGCCCGGCGAGTACAGGGAGCTGAAGCCCGACGAGCTGAGAGCGCTGAGAAATGCACTTGCCAAATCAAAATAAAATAGCTAGGATTTAAGCGGCGTAACAGCCGCTTATTTTTATGTGTATAAAGCATGAACAAAACTTGTGCTAAACGTAAAAAGTAATAAAAACCTGAATATTTTACTTGCTAATTTACCCGAAAAATAGTATAATGTAATTTGTATAGTTATGATTTAGCCTGCCGGTTTGCACTGCAAATTTCAAGGCGAAGATCCAAAATATTATGAATGGAGGAAACTATATGTCTGATTCTATTTCTACTCTTGCAGAGCTTAAAGCTATGGCTTCAGCTTCTACCCCAGCAAGAACCCGGCTGACATATTTGTTTGATGAAGGAAATTTTACTGAGCTTGATCCATTTGCCAAGTCAGGCAGTGATCTGTCAGGCGTTATCACCGCCTACGGCTATGTGGAGGGCAACCCCGTTTATGCTTTTTCTCAGGATATAAGCGTTAAAAACGGCGCTCTGACCGAGGCTCAGGCTGATAAAATAGTTAAGATCTATGACCTTGCAGCAAAAACAGGCGTTCCGGTAGTTGGTATCTACGATTCTTTCGGAGCTGACCTTAACGACGGCTTCAAGGCAATGGCTGCTTACGGCGAGCTTCTTATGTGGGCTTCAAATCTTTCGGGAGTAGTTCCGCAGATTGCCGTTGTTGCAGGCACCTGTGCAGGAACTGCCGCTATGCTTGCAGAGTCTGCCGATTTCACAGTTATCACTAAGGATTCCGAGCTTTATGTGGCTCCCAATTCAGATATAAAGGATCTTGCCGAGAACGCTGCAAAAAACGGTACTGCTTGTATCGTTGCAGAGGACGACAAGGCTGCTGTAGAGGCTGCAAAGGATATACTTAACAAGCTTCCGCAGAACAACCTTTCACCTGTTCCTATGTATGAGTTTGAAGCCCCAACGGCTGCTTTCGGTACAGACGCTGCTTCACAGGCTGAGGCTGTTTGCGACGAGGGAAGCGTTATCGAGCTTTCAGCCGAGTACGGAAAGGCTGCTTATACCGCTCTGGGTACTCTTGGCGGAGCTACCGTGGGCGTTCTTGCTACAAATAAAACAGGCGACAAGCTTACTGCTGACGACTGCTCCAAGCTTGCAAGATTTGTAAGACTCTGCGATGCTTTTGCTATCCCGACTGTCACATTTGTTGACACCGAGGGCTTTGCGGCAGACGACGCTTCCGAGGCTGCAGGAGCTGTTAAGAGCATGACAAAGCTTGCTCACGCTTATGCCGAGGCTACTACTATCCAGCTTGCGGTAGTTACTGGCAAGGCTTACGGACCTGCTTATATCGCACTTGCAGGCAAGGCTGCCAACGCAGATATGGTATTTGCACTTCCCGATGCAGTGATCTCCGCTCTTGACCCTGTTACTGCTGTTGAGTTCCTTGAGCATGACCAGCTTAAAGGCGCCGATGATCTTACAGCAAAGAGAAACGAGCTTGCTGCCAAGTATGCTAAGGAAGAAGCAAGCGCAGCCGCTGCCGCTCAGAAGAATTGTCTTGACAATATCGTTGAGGGCGCAGAGGTTAGAGAGACTCTTATCAACGCCGTTGAGATCCTGGCAGGCAAGAGAATTTCCAGACTTCCCAAGAAGCACAGCAACATTCAGCTGTAACTTATAGATCAAAATTTTAAGATTGGTGGTTTTTGTAATGAAAAGATATAACATCACAGTAAACGGAAAAGCATACGACGTTGCAGTTGAAGAGCTGGGCGCAGACGCTTCTGCTCCTGTTGCAGCAGCTCCTGCTCCTGCGGCAGCACCCGCACCGGCAGCAGCTCCCGCAGCACCTGTTGCAGACGGCACAAAGGTAACAGCTCCAATGCCCGGAACTATCCTTGACATCAAGGTTTCTGTAGGCGATACAGTTACAGCAGGTCAGGCTCTCATGGTACTTGAGGCTATGAAGATGGAAAACGACGTAAACGCTCCATGCGCAGGCAAGGTTGTCAGCATCAACACTACAAAGGGCTCGGCTGTTGAAACAGGCGCAGTTCTTGCAGTAATCGGCTAATATCGAACGTTTTACACTTTGCTTTTGAAAGGATTGAAATAAATGGGTAAGCTTAAAATTACCGAGACCGTCCTGCGTGACGCTCATCAGTCGCTCATTGCTACCAGAATGTCTATCGACGAAATGAAGCCTATTTTGAATAAAATGGATCAGATCGGTTTTTATTCCGCAGAGGTATGGGGCGGTGCGACCTTCGATTCATGTATCAGATTTCTGAATGAAGATCCATGGGAGAGACTTCGCACTATCAGAAAGGAAATGCCCAACACCAAGCTGCAGATGCTGTTCAGAGGACAGAATATGCTGGGTTACCGTCACTATGCCGACGACCTTGTTGAGTATTTTGTACAGAAGTCTATCGCTAACGGTATCGACATCATCAGAATTTTCGACGCTCTTAATGATATCCGTAACCTTGAAACTGCTATCAAGGCTGCAAACAAGGAAAAGGGTCATGCTCAGGTAGCTATCTCCTATACCCTGGGCGAGGTGTTCACCCACCAGTATTATATGGATTATGCCAAGAGAATTGAAGAGGCAGGCGCAGATTCTATTTGTATCAAGGATATGGCTGCTTTGCTTACTCCTTATGAGGCTTCAACTCTTGTCAAGGATATCAAATCTGTTGTAAAGATCCCTGTACAGCTTCATACTCACTATACCTCCGGACTTGCTTCAATGTGTATAATGAAGGCTGCCGAGGCAGGCGTTGACGGCGTTGATACTGCTATGTCGCCGCTTGCGCTGGGTACTTCTCACGCTCCTACAGAGTCTATCGTTGCTGCGTTCCAGGGTACAGAGTACGACACAGGTCTTGACCTTGTGAAGCTCACAGAGATCAGAGAGTATTTCATGGGTCTCCGTCAGAAGTATATAGACAGCGGTCTGCTTGACCCCAAGATGCTTGCTACAGACGCAAACGCTCTTATCTATCAGGTGCCGGGCGGAATGCTTTCAAATCTGCTTTCACAGCTCAAGCAGGCAGGAAAGGCTGACCAGCTCAACGAGGTTCTGCAGGAAGTTCCCAGAGTTCGTAAGGATTCGGGATTCCCGCCGCTGGTTACTCCTACATCTCAGATCGTTGGTACACAGGCTGTGTTCAACGTTATCATGGGCGAAAGATACAAGACGGTTACCAAGGAGTTCAAGGGACTTGTCAAGGGCGAATACGGAAAGACTCCTGTTGCTATCGACCCTGAGTTCCAGAAGAAGATTCTTGGTGCGGAAGAGCCTATCACCTGCCGTCCTGCCGATCTTCTCAAGCCTGAGCTTGAAGAGATGCGTAAGGAGTGTGCAGAGTGGACAGAGCAGGAGGAGGACGTTCTTACCTACGCTATGTTCCCAAAGGTTGCTCCCAAGTTCTTCGAGCAGAGAAGAAATAAGAAATACGGCGTTGACGGAAAGCATTCCGACGCTGAAAACAAGGTGCATCCTGTTTAATGAAATAATAAAAGCTGTCCTTTGGGGCAGCTTTTTTCGTTTGAATTATTCTTGTAAAAAGATTCGGTTTGTGATATAATTAAAGAAATAGCAAGCGGAGGTTTTTTATAATGAATAAAAAGGAAATAAATGAGATAAAGAAGAATTTCAGCGACGACTGTGGCTTTTTTACGGTCAATCACGTTGTTCAGGCGTTTGTGGATTCCGAAAAGAATATAAAATTCAAGTCTAATCGGCTGTATAACACCATGCCTGCCGAGGAGTCTGAGCTTATCATGATAAATCTCAAAAAGGTGCTCAGCGGCTCCATAGGTAAAAATCTGCTGGAATATCAGTTCCCAAAGGACGCCTATCTTGAAGGCGGAGCGCAGCCGTTTTTCTATGAGGTCTTGAAAAGCAAGTTCCTTGACGACGATATCACAGACAAGTTTCTGAACGCAATTGTTGAGAAAATGGAGTATGTTTCTACATATGCTATATTTTCGGCGCACTGCACATACAGCGTTCTCAACAAGAACAAAACAGGTGAGATCCCCGACGATTCGGAGGCGGAGATAGACTACAACTTTATTATCACGGCTGTTTGCCCCGTTAATCTCAGAATTGACGGACTTATCTACAGCGACGAGTCAAACGAGATAATCAAGAAAACTTCTTCCGACAGAATTGTTGAGATGCCCAGCGACGGATTTTTGTTCCCTGTTTTTTCTGACCGTACTCCCGACGTAAACGGCGTGCTTTATTATACGAAAAACGCAAATAAGCCTAATACGTCCATTGTTGACGATCTGCTTGGCTGCGAATTTGTAATGTCCTGCAAGTCGGAAAAGGAGACTTTCAGAGCAATACTCAACAACGTTGTGGGTGACGAGCTTGATTATGACCTTATAACAACCGTTAACGACAGGATTGCCGATATTGTCGATCAGGCGAGTCATGAGACCGAAATTCCCACCGTTGACGACAAAAAGCTTTCGTCTATCCTGTGGGAAGCGGGAGTAAGTCAGGAAAAGCTGGAGCATCTTCCAAAGGTGTATGAGAACGCAATGGGAGATAAAGCTCTTACCGCTGTAAATCTTGTTGAGCGCAAAACGGTGCTTACAGTTCCCAGCATAACCGTCAATATCGGCAAGGACGCAGTAGACAAGGTGCGCACGCAGGTCATCGAGGGCAGAAAGTGCCTTATAATCGACCTTGACGACCCTGAGATATCTGTCAACGGAATGCCTGCAAATATTGACTGATATTACAGTCGGCATGGAGGTCACTATGGATAAAACCAATGTAATGCGTATTCTTGACAAAAAGAAGATAAAGTACACGGAATATACTCATCAGCTGAGCGCCGAACACAGCGGAGCCGAGATAGCAAAGGCGCTTGGACAGAATGCCGAAAAGGTGTTCAAGACTCTTGTCACCGTTTGCCCCAGGTCAAAAAAGTATTATGTTTTTATGGTGCCTGTTGCAGAGGAGCTTGACCTGAAAAAAGCTGCCAAAGCCGTAGGCGAAAAGTCGATAGAAATGGTGAAGTCCAAGGAGCTTCTTCCGCTGACGGGTTACGTTCACGGCGGCTGTTCACCCATAGGAATGAAAAAGCAGTTCGTTACGACAATACATTTTACAGCCAATGATTTTGATACGATAATTTTCAGCGGCGGCAGGGTAGGCTGTCAGGTGGAGCTGACTTTATCCGATCTGCAAAAGGTTATTCCTGTGGAAACCAAGGACATTATTGTATAATACAGGCTGACTGTTTTGGTAAGGATAAAGCGTTGCCGGCATGATTGAAAATTATTTTATTAAAGTAATATTATACAAATTCATATAGTCGAATTGTATAAATCACTATGAAAATAATTGTGCAACTATACAAAATCATTGCCTGCTCAAAAATTTTTTGTCCGAATTTGCCGGTTTTCATCGTAATAGAGATATAGAAGCGGATTTTTTCGCTGCTATATCTTTTTTTGTTGTCTTGTTAATGACAGCTGACGCCATAGCAAAGACAGGTAAAAAAGAGGCGCAGTATCCTCACATCAAAATGACAGCCAAGGCTGTATTCTGCCGCAGAAATGTGTGCAGGATCAAAACCCCTTTATTTATAGATAAAAGCCGACAGAAATGCCGGCTTTTATTCTTTAGAAGATATCCTTTTTGTTTTTGATATGCCGCCGTATCAGTACGAAAATAATAATACCCACGCAAGCCACAAGGAACAGCGGCACAAGCAAAGTATTGATGTTTTCGTCCTCGGCTGATTTCATTTCAGTCCACAGGTTCTGCATCACACGGCTGGCTTCGTCCGAAAGATTGACGAAAACCGTTGTGTTGTTTGCGATAAAATCATCGTCGGGATATGAAACCGGGTCGTTCTTTACCTCGTCATCCAGCATTTCATATGCCGCCGAGTGGGGAGTGGAGTAGCAGATGTAGTCGATGTTGGCATAGGCAATATCCGGTTCGCACATGAAGTTGATGTACATTTCCGCCGCTTCCTTCTGCTTTGCGCAGGAGGGGATACACATAGCGTCGATAAAAAGGTTCGTTCCGCTTTTTGGCACCACGAAATTCAGATCTTCGTTTTCCTCAAGAATGGTAAGAGCGTCGCCTGCGTAATAGGGAGCTATCAGAGCATCGCCTGCGCCCATTTTATCGAAAATCTCGTCCATAACGTAGCCCTGCACTATCTTTTTCTGCTCGGTGAGCTTTTCCGCTGCGGCTTCCAGCTCCTCGGGGTCTTCGGTGTTTATCGAGTAGCCAAGCAGTATCTCGGCAATTGCAAAGGCGTCTCTGGGATTGTCAAACATCAGTATCTGGTCGGCGTAGTCCTCATTCCAAAGCAGATCCCAGTCGATATCCTCCTCGGGAATGTCTATCATGGTGCTGTCGTAGATTATTCCCACAGTTCCCCATGTGTAGGGAACGGAGTATTCGTCATCGGGGTCGTATGCAAGGCCTCTGAAATTATCCATGATATATTTGAAGTTTGGTATGTTATCCATATCAAGCTTCTGCACAAGACCTTCCTTTATCATCTTGCTTATCATGTAGTCGGAGGGGATTATAACGTCGTAGGAAGCTCCGCCGCCTTTAAGCTTTGCATAAAGCTCTTCGTTGGTAGCATAGTTGGTGTAATTCACCTTGATGCCCGTCAGCTTTGTAAATTCTGCGTTAACATCAAGCGTTCCCGCCTCTGCACCTGTGGAGATGTATTCTCCCCAGTTATAAACGTTTATTGATATGTCGTCGTCCTTAAATCTCTGATAGTATTCGGGGTCTGAAACGGTAAGGGTCTGTGTGTCTGCCGAATCGTCCTCTTCCTCCTGCTCAGCTGCGGTATCGGAGCAGCCTGTCAGCAGGCTGACTGCCATCAGCGGCGCTATCAATAAAGACAGATATTTTTTCTTCACTGCTGCTCCTCCTTATAACAGGCGTTTTTCTTAGCCTGCTTGTTTTCTATTATGTTCTTTACGATAAGAACTATCATGACCGTTACAAAAATGATAGTCGAAAGTGCGTTTATTTCGGGTGATACCTTTCGTCTTGTCATTGAGTAAATGGTTATGGGCAGAGTCTGCGAGGTAGAACCGCTGGTGAAGTAGCTGATAACAAAGTCGTCCAGCGAGTAGGTGAACGCCATAAGAAAACCGCTTACAACGCCGGGCATTATCTCAGGGAGTATGACCTTTCTGAAAGCTTTGAAGGGGCTGCACCCAAGATCCTGAGCTGCTTCGTAAAGGTGAGGATCCATCTGCTTGAACTTTGGCATGATGTTCAGAATAACATAAGGCACGTCAAATGTGATGTGGGAAATGAGCAGAGTCACAAAACCGAATTCAAGATTCATTCTTGCCGCAAAGAATACGAACAAAAGCATCAGCGAAACGCCCGTTACTATCTCGGGATTTATGATAGGCATATTTGTAACGTTCATGACCATTGCTTTTGGCAGCTTTCTCATGCTGTTTATACCGATAGCCGCAAGCGTTCCAAGGATTGTGGAAATAATGCTTGCCAGTATTGCTATTATAATAGTATTTATCAGCGAGGATATTATTATCTCGTTGTGGAACAGCCTTTCATACCATTTGAAGGTAAATCCGCTGAAAACCGAGCGGCTTTTTGAATTGTTGAAGGAGAACACGATAAGCACGAAAATGGGCACATACAAAAACATCAGCACTATCGCCATATATATCTTTCCTATTTTTTTCACAAGCTTACCCTCCTTTTTAAATAAGCACCTGATCGTCGGGGCTGAACTGGTTCATTACCGTCATGATAACCAGAATGATGACCATAAGTACCAGTGATATTGCCGCACCGAGATGAGGATTATAGGAATTTCCGAGAAACTGCATTTCAATAAGGTCGCCGATGAGCAGATTTGAACCGCCGCCCAACATTCTTGAAATGATAAAGGTTGAAATTGCAGGAACGAACACCATGGTTATTCCCGATGTTATTCCCGGAAGGCTGAGGGGGACTATCACCTTGAACAAAACCGAGCGTGAATTGCAGCCTAGGTCGGCGGCAGCTTCGATAACGCTTTTATCTATCTTCTCCATTACCGAATAAAGTGGAAGTATCATAAAGGGCAGGTAGTTATAGACCATTCCCAGCACTACTGCACCTGAGGTGTTTATAAGCTTGAAAGGACCAAGCCCCACAAGTCCCAGCAGGTGATTTATCAATCCGTTGTTTCCAAGGAGTGTCATCCATGCGTAGGTTCTCAGCAGAAAGTTCATCCACATGGGAAGCATAACTATCAGAAGCATTGTACCCTGCTTGTGCTTGTCCATTCTTGAAAGGATAAATGAAACGGGATAAGCCACCACAAGGCATATGGCTGTTGCGATGACCGACAGCCATATCGAGCGGACAAATATATTGGCATATTGTCCCACATCTGATATGTGAGTTATTGTAAAGGAACCGCTGTCAGTGGTAAAAGCAAAGTAGGCTACCATAAGCAGAGGAACGAGAATGAAAATAACCATCCATACAAGATAGGGAACAGAAAACATCTTCAGCTTCATTATGCGTTTTCCTCCGATTTTTTCATAATATGAATGTCAAAGGGGTCAAAGGTCATGCCGATCATAGAGCCCACGGGCTCAGCCTTTGTGGAGTGAATTATCCACTTGTGGTCAACGCCGTCAACGGTCATCTCGTAGTGAACGCCTTTGAAGACTACCGATTCAACTATTCCCGTAAGCTTTGCCTTGTCGGCAGGAATTACCTTAACGTCCTCGGGACGGATAACAACGTCTACCGTTTCGTTGGGAGAAAAGCCCTTGTCAACACATTCAAAGCGTCTGCCTGTAAATTCAACTACGCAGTCCTCGGGCATACAGCCGTTTACGATGTTGCTTTCGCCGATAAAGTCGGCAACAAAGGCGTTGACAGGCTCGTTGTAGATATCGGTGGGTGAGCCTATCTGCTGGATAAGTCCGCCGTTCATGACCACAACGGTGTCGCTCATTGTGAGAGCCTCCTCCTGGTCGTGGGTGACGTAAACAAAGGTCAGCTCAAGCGCCTGCTGTATCTTTCTCAGCTCGGTCTGCATTTCCTTTCGCAGTTTAAGGTCGAGAGCGCCCAGAGGTTCGTCCAGAAGAAGCACCTTCGGGTGATTTACCAAGGCTCTTGCAATGGCAACTCTCTGCTGCTGACCGCCCGAAAGACGGTTTACCGAGCGCTTTTCAAAGCCCTTCAAGTTGACAAGCTCCAGCATTTCGCCAACACGCTTGACAATTTCCTTTTCGGGCAGCTTTTTAACTCTCAGACCGAAAGCTATGTTCTCGTAAACGTTCAGATGAGGGAACAGGGCGTATCTCTGGAACACGGTGTTTACGTTGCGCTTGTGGGGCGGAAGACCGTTTATTCTTTTGCCCTCGAACATAACGTCGCCGCTTGTCGGCTCCAGAAAGCCTGCGATTATTCTGAGAGTGGTGGTTTTTCCGCAGCCGGAGGGTCCCAGAAAGGTGACAAATTCCTTGTCCTTGATGTCAAGGCTGATGTTTTTAAGAATACGCTCGCCGTCCTCAAATTCAACGACAATGTTTTTCAGGCTGATTATATTATCCATGAACATTCCTCTTTTCGTATAAATGTATGAGAATACGCATAAAAATTCATAATAAAATATTATATCATGATAATGCAGGCAAGTCAACAAAAAACGCATATTTTACGAAGCTTATATAATTTTTATCAGGCGATGTTATTAGAATGTGAAAAAAATCTTGACTAATGTGCAGCAATATGTTAGAATTAAGCTAAAATATGTTTTGGAGAATCGGAATATGAAAATCAAAAGACTTATTTCGGCGATATGCGCTTGTGCTGCGGCTTTCACGCTTATGTGCGGCTGCTCGGCAAAGGAAAATAATGATACAAAGGGTGATAATGGTATGAAGAAGGTTATTGCAGACAACAGCAATGTTAAGCTGGTGGGAAGAACTTATTTGCAGGACGATATATTGTGGCTTGCTTTTTCGGGAACGGGAGCTGAGTTTACATATACGGGCAAAAAGCTAGACATTTCATTTGTGGGCGACGAGTCTTCAAAGATAGAGGGCAACAATGACAATTATGCAAGAGTAGCCGTATATGTAGACGGTGAAAGAGTGGTTGACGAGATGATGTCCGAGTCGGAAAAGACGGTGGAGGCATTTAGCAGCGAAGAAAGCAGGACGGTAAATGTTCAGATAATCAAGCTTTCAGAAACCGCCATGTCAACGGTTGGGGTAAAGCCTATTGAGATCGCTGAGGACGAAAAGATAGAGCCAGCCGCAGCTAAGGAACACAGCATCGAGTTTATCGGAGATTCCATCACCTGCGGATACGGAGTGGACGACGAGGACGAAAATCATCATTTCTCCACATCGACCGAGGACGTTACAAAGGCTTATGCTTACAAAACAGCGCAGGCGCTCAACGCAGATTACAGCATGGTCTCGATAAGCGGCTATGGAATTATTTCGGGATACACTGACAACGGTAAGAAGAAAGAGGAGCAGACGATTCCTCAGTACTATGAAAGCCTGGGATTTTCATACGGAAGCTTCAACGGTACAAAGCCTCAGTCGCTCAGCTGGGATTTTTCACAATTCAAGCCTGAGGCGGTGGTTATCAATCTGGGTACCAATGACGACAGCTATTGTCAGAGCGACAGCGACAAGCAGCAGGATTATACCGACACATATGTAGAGTTTCTCAAAAAGGTAAGAGAAAAAAATCCTGACGCAGAAATCTTTTGTACTGTTGGAATAATGGGCGGAAGAATTTACACTGCACTTGAGGACGCATACATTAAATATACAAAAGAAACAGGCGATGAAAAAATACACGTCTATAAGTTTGATTCGCAGAACGGAGCCGAGGACGGATATGCCGCCGACTGGCACCCTACCGAAAAAACACATCAAAAGTCTTCTGAAGCGTTTGCAGCTGAGATGAAAAATGTAATGGGTTGGTGAATATGAGCGCATAAGTTTTGCTTATGCGCTTATAATATTATAATAATGTATACGACTGATAGGGCGGAAAGCGCAGATTGTGTAATTTGAATATAAAAAGTGTAAAACCTGCCGAGTTTTTATCGAAAAGATAGAACTGTCGAAAACCAGTTGACAACCCCGAAAAAGTATGCTAAAATAATAAAGCTGTCG
>JBJERD010000196.1:0-2479 GCA_051882095.1 Oscillospiraceae bacterium | reverse complement strand
GCTTTTCTATGTATGATGAGGAAGTTCCTGCCATGATCCCGTCGTATACTGCGCACAAGCAGGTATAATACACGCCCTCGGTCTCTGAGGTGTACTCGGTAACAACGCTGTCGTTTTCGATAACAAAAAGCTTGCCCGAATTATTAACGCACACCAGCTTGCCGCCATAATAAACCATTGAGATGATGTATGTAACGTCTGCGTCAATGACGCTTACGCTGTTGTCTGAAAGTACCTTGCAGATACGGTCGGTCGTGCCGATATAAACTGTTCCGTCATCGGCTTCTGCAAAGCAGCGCACCGAGTTTGCGGCAAGACCGCTTTTTATGTTGTAAAACGAAAAGCTTCCGTTTTCGTAAAGCGCCACGCCGCTGTCGTTAGTGCCGATCCACAAGCGTCCCCTGCTGTCGGTGAACAAAGCTGTAACACTTGTTATACTGCCTTCTGTTATGAACTCAAAGCTTTTGCCGTTAAAGCGAGTTAGACCTGCGTATCCGCCTATCCAGATGTAGCCGTCCTCCGTCTGGGCGATCTCGTTTGCTTCCGAGGAGCAAAGCCCGTTTTTGTTGTTGTATACGGTGCTGATGTATTTATCGCTGCTGCTTTCTGCCGAAACATCAAAGGGACAAATGAAAAGCGTTCCGCCTGCAATTGCCAGCGCCAACACTGCGGCGGATACCTTTGAAGCACGCATTTTTTTACCGCAGGTGATCTTGACCATAATCTTTATTGCCGCATAAGCAATGGCAGCTGTGACCATTTTATCAATTATGTCCACAATAAGCTCGTCGCCTATCGAGCATATTACCCGTGGCGTACCGTACCACTCAAGCATACTGAAAAAAATGTCTCCCCACTCATTTCCACTTTTTCCCTCGGAAAATATCATGTTTATGGGAACGGAAACAATAATGGATATAACACCTGTCCAGAAGCCCACAAGCATAGCCTTTGTGAAGCTTTCAAATTTTCGCTTTTTCATACACAACGCAAGGAAAATGCCTATTGCCGAACTTGACAGCATATAGGGCAGCGCCTCAATTTTAAATATACCGTAAATCAGATTGTTGCACACCCCTGCAATAACAGCTCCGCCTATACCGAAAAAGTAAGCGGCGGCAAAAGTGCCTATCGTATCCAGCCACAACGGCAGCACAAGTGACTCGGCAAGGAATTTTCCGCCAAAATTGAGCGCGATACATATTACCATTATAAGAAATCTTTTTCCGAAGGAAAGATTACGGCTGTTCATATTTCAACATCTCCCGCTGCTTCATTATTACTCGGTTATATGCTCATCAAAATGTTTTTCACTTATCCACTCTGCTATTGCTCCCCCAATTAACTATTGAATTTTCTGCTTGCCCCGCTGACGAAATCCGTCGTCAGAAAACCTTGAAATATCCGCATATTCCTGCGGTTTTCTTCCTAGGCTTTCGTCAGCGGTTCTGCGCATAAATCTTCATCAGTTAATTGGGGGAGCAATAGTATAGTTATATTAGCTTTATTATAGCACTTATTGTCTGATTTGGCAATAGGGTGATCAGTCAATTATCTGCTATTTTGATACAAGGGCAACAAACCGGACTTAAGGAAGCGCTGATCAAAGGCGAAGCCATCGTTTCCGACGCTCGAAAATCCGTTTTTCTGATTTGAAAATCGCATTGAAAAAAGATTTTACACCTTGACAAATCCGGTCAGCTCCGCTATAATATAGGTAGCAATTATAAAATAAAGGAGGTACAAAGGTGGTGAATAATGATATGTCAGATAAAGAGTTACTGCAAAAAAATGTTGAAGAGTTTTCACGACTGCAAAGTTATATGCAACTCTGCGAAAAAGATTCAGCAGTTTACAAGGTAATGAAAATTCGATATATAGAATTAAAAGTTATCTTGACCGCATCATCAGTGAATTTGACAGAACTTGACATAATCAATGAATGATCTAACAGCATAACAACCGGAAAAGGTGTAAAGTCAAATTTTCAAGGCTTTACACCTTTTTTCTCTTCATGTGCTTCTATCATAGCAGCCGTATATTCCGACATGCTGTTTTTATGGACCTGCACTATCTCGTCACGGATATTCAGGAAAGCGTCTGTCAGCACAGGGTCGAAGTCCCTGCCGCGTCCCTCCTCGATGATATCGAAGCATTTTTCAAGAGGCATGGCTTCACGATAGCACCGCTTTTCCGAAACGGCATCGAACACATCGGCTATTGCCATTATCCTCGCGGGGAGCGGGATATCCTCTCCCGAAAGCCCCTCGGGATAGCCTCTGCCGTTCCATTTTTCATGGTGATATCTTGCTACGTTATATGCCATTTCCTTGTGGGTCTCGTCCTCTAAATGAGCGAAGGTCTCTCTGATTATCTTTCCGCCCTTGGCTGAATGGGATTTCATTATCTCAAATTCCTCGTCGGTAAGCCTTCCGGGCTTGCGGAGTATGCTGTCGGGAATGGATATCTTCCCGATATC
>JBJERD010000195.1:0-2485 GCA_051882095.1 Oscillospiraceae bacterium | reverse complement strand
GGTCTTGCAAGAGACGGCGCTACATACGGCAAAGTAACCGAAAGAGTTAAACTTGCCGTTTACGGAGCAGTTTATGCAAAGACAGCTCTTAACGGAATAAAAAATGATTACGGCGTATTTTTCTGGTGCAACAGAAGCTACAAGCAGAATGATAAGCGAATTGCTTATTCATTTAAGATCCCTTGGGGCTACTTTAACGTATGGAGAAGCTACTGGGGATAATAAGCAGATAATTCAGGCGGATTTTTATCCGTCTTTTTTATTTCCTGAAAAATAACAACAGCATATATCCTTTTGCGATATTGACAAAGAGGCAAAAAAGGTTTATAATAATATAGAATGTATAGGTATGCTTTGTCGTATACTATATGTTGAATTTTTCTGAAATGAGGCTGTTCATGAATAGCGATAAAAACTTTCCAAAGTCTGTAGCAGACGCAAAAGCTTCTCTGTTGCAGTTCGCTGAAAAATATAAGCTGGAATGTGGTCATTATCCGCTGGCGCTAGTTCATTCATATGGCTGCCAGCAGAATGTTTCCGACGGTGAAAAGATCAAAGGTATGCTTTCTAAGGTCGGTTACGGTTTTACCGACAATGTTGATGAGGCTCAGCTTATTATATATAACACTTGTGCCGTAAGAGAAAATGCCGAAGACAGGGTCTTTGGCAATCTCGGTGATTTAAAACATCTCAAGGAACAGAAGCCTGATCTTATTATAGGCGTATGCGGCTGCATGGCTCAGCAGCAGCATATAGCTGATAAAATAAAGCAGACCTACAGACAGGTCGATTTGGTTTTCGGTACTTTTGCTTATAACGACCTGTATTTAATGCTTTGGGAGGTCATAAGCTCTCACAAAAGGATATTCAATCTTTCCGAAAATCACACGGATATAGACGAAGACTTTTTGCAGCTGAGAGATGATAAGATAAGAGCATTCGTTCCGATAATGTACGGCTGCAACAATTTCTGCACCTATTGCATAGTTCCCTATGTAAGAGGACGAGAACGCAGCCGCAAGCCTGAATCGGTCATTGCCGAGGTCACCGGGCTTGTGGAGCAGGGATATAAAGAGATAACTCTGCTCGGACAGAATGTTAATTCATACAGCTACGGATTTGCCAAGCTGTTAAGAAGTATCAACGATATAAAAGGAGATTTCAGAATAAGATTTATGAGCTCTCACCCTAAGGACGCTACAAATGAGCTTATAGATACTATTCTTGAATGTGATAAAGTGTGCAAGCATCTTCATCTGCCGCTGCAAGCAGGGTCTGACAGGATCCTTAGAGCTATGAACAGGAAATATACTGTTGCGGATTATATGAAGATCATAGATTATGCTAGGTCTAAATCACCTGAGTTTTCCTTCACAACTGATCTTATCGTTGGTTTTCCCGGTGAGACCTATGAAGAATTCTGTGAAACAAAGGATATCATTAGACAGGTCAAGTATGATAATATCTATTCCTTTGTTTATTCACGGCGATCGGGAACTAAGGCTGCCGAAATGGAGGATAATATTCCTGATAAGCAAAAAGGACTCTGGCTCAGAGAATTGCTGCTGGAGCAAAGGGAGATATCTTCTGAATGGCTTTCCAGATTTGTTGGCAAAACTGCTGCTGTTCTGGTCGAAGGCGAGGGAAGGACCGGCGACGGATATTTGACCGGAAAAAATGACGAGAATATAATCGTTGAATTCCGTGGCGGAAAAGAACTTATTGGTCAATTTATACAAGTAAGAATTACAAAGGCTATGAACTGGGCTTTGGAAGGCGAGCTTGTTATTGAATAAATTTAATTTAAAGGAGTTTTATTATGAACGTAATTGAAGCGGCAAGAGCGCTGGGAGCAGCGCTTCAGGAGGACGAAAGATACAAGAAATTCGACGAGGCTGCAAAAGCAAGCGACAACGATGCTGAGATGCAGAACAAGATCGGCGAATTCAATATGCTGAGAATGCAGCTCAATCAGGAAATGCAGAAGCCTGACAAGGACGCAGAGAAAATGACTTCTCTTGATAACGACATCAAGGCTTTGTATGACGAGATCATGGCTATGCCTACAATGGTCGCTTATAACGATGCTAAGGAAGAGCTGGACAAGTTGCTTTCTTCTGTAAACTATATCATTTCAATGTCTGCTAACGGTGAAGATCCTGCTATTTGTCCGGAGGAGCCGCCTCACAGCTGCGGCGGAAGCTGTTCGACCTGCGGAGGCTGTCATTAATAGCTGATAGATAAATAAAAAAGGAGTGTAGTTCAGGTGCTTTTAAAAGATGTAGACGTTTCAAAGATATCTCCGATGATGAAGCAGTATTTTGAAACGAAAATGAAATACAAAAAGCATATTTTGTTTTATCGTCTCGGCGATTTTTACGAAATGTTCTTTGACGACGCTATAATTGCGTCCAGAGAGCTTGAACTGACTCTTACAGGTCGTGACTGCGGTCTTAAGGAGCGTGCGCCTATGTGCGGCGTTCCT
>JBJERD010000194.1:0-2497 GCA_051882095.1 Oscillospiraceae bacterium | reverse complement strand
TTTATGACAAGCCATCGACGATGATGAATCTCTGCGTTTCAGAGGCGTTGTTTTCTATCGTTCGCAAAGCATCACTGCGGCACTGCCGTGACTCCTTTGGAATCATTCCGGATAACATGGTTGATTTTCTGAAACTCCAGCGGCGTCATTCCCTCAGCAGAGCGAAAGACCTGAATGAAATGCGAATAATCGGAAAATCCCGAATTAAAGCAGGCCGACGTAACGTCGAAGCCGTCAAGAAGCATCAGCTTTGCGTTTTTTAGTCTCATGTAACGCAGATATTCGTGCGGTCTTATTCCAAGCTCTTTGCGGAACACGCGCGACAGATAGGACTGCGAAACCCCGCAGTAGGCGGCGACGTCTGACAAATTGTCTATTGATGAAAAATTCTCGCTTATATAGCTGTAGGCGCGCGTGACTATCGGGCTGACTGCCGGTTCAGGCATATTGTTGCGGCTGTCATTTTTGACACAAATGCGATTCCATTCCTCACCGACAAGCGTCATAAGCTCGAATATGACCGACCACTCGATATACGTTTTTCCGTACTTATTCGAGCCGGTCAGCCTTGTCATCTCGTCTATCAGCTCAAACAACCGTTTATTCGATTCAGGGGACGGAACAACAATGCTGTTATCCGAGCATACAGGCTTTGTGAAGCAGAAAAATATCGGTTCATCGGCATCAAACTGCGGAAAGATATTATAAGAAAGATACATATAGCAATGGTCATAGACATTGCTCTTGACCGAAGCGTAATGATACTTGTTGCCGCTGATTATCGCGATACCGCAGTATTCACCGTTTTTTGCTCTGAGAGTATATTTACTGTTCTCAATGAAAAAATCAACCTCGCCGTCAATAAGAATATACAGCTCGCAGAACGGATGAATATGGTAATCATTTACAACGCCTATAGTGTCGCTTTCAGAATAGCTCTGCCGTGCAAAATATATCGGGTCGTGTTCCCTGAACGCTTTTATTTTATCATTATAGAGCTTCATTTTTGTGACCACTCATTTCTAAAGAAATTTGCAGTATTATGTACAAACCAATTATATCACAGAACGCATGAAATGTAAACATCTATCGAATAAAAAATAAATATACCAAATGAGCTTCGCTTTGTATATTATTATTAAAAGTCAATTATTTAATACTTCAAGCAAATTCTTCATAGCTGAACTTTCAGATGTTATGATATAATATTGTCGAGCTAAATGCTCAATATATATCTGAAAGGAAGAACATCATGAAAAAAATCAAGACGATGAGCTCTGTGCTCGCTGCCTGCATCATGGCTGCAATGCTCACATCTCCCGCAGCGGCTATGACGGCTGTCGGCGACGTCAGCGTCCCCTATGGAACCCCGAATATCGACGGCACTATCTCCAAGGGTGAGTGGGATAAGGCTGCCAAGATCGAGCTCAGCTCAAAGAGCGCGAAGGCGTGGGAAGGAAAGGTTCCCGATGACTTCAAGACAAACGTCTCCGTACTCTGGGACGAGAGCGGACTCTATCTCTCCGGAGAAGTCACCGACTCTGCCGTAAAGCCGTCGAGTGATGGTCAGTACAACGGCGACGCTTTCCAGGTTTCGATAGACATGGGTCAGTATTTCGCTACCACCAACGAAAACCGTGCAATTTTCTACTCGTGGGGCTTAAATGAAAACAAGCCTATGATCCAGCGTCAGGAATCCAAGAACGATGCGGTTATGTACAATGGCGACGGCGTTACTGTCAAGACTGTCAAGAGCGATAAGGGCTGGAGCTTCGAGATCAAGCTGGATTGGGATACTCTCAAGAACGACGCTAAGCTCAAGGGCGCAGGCGATCTCAATGTCAGCGCCGGCTTCAAGCTCAATGCTATGTTCTGCTACCTCGACTATGATGCTAACGGACAGCGTGTGAATATGTTCGGTACTACTAAGACCGATGAAAGTGTCGCTTATGATTGGGGTCCCAAGGATCACGGCGTAACCTTTACTCTCGCCGCAAAGGAAGCTCCCAAGGCAGACAATGCTCCGGCGACTGCTGATTTCACCGCGCTCATCGTACTGGCAGCAGCGGCATCAGGTGCGGCGCTCGTTGTCACCAAGCGCAGAAAGTAATCATTACCTATAAATAAGCTGCAAACTTTTTCATTTTCCATGAAGCGGCAGGATTATTATGGTCCTGTCGCTTTTTTATTTGTGAAATACTTAATGAATCTTAAAAAGTCCCCCTTGATTTGACTGTTATTCGGGTCAAAACCAAGGGGGATTGTCAGTCTGTTGATACCATTCTAACCTATGCGGAGGGAGGAATCTGACATTTAATATTACTTTTCGATATTTCTGCAGCCGCGCTTCTTTACGACAACTACGGCAGCAGCAGAAACCGCGAGAGCAGCAACCGAAAGCATCGCGGTATCGGCAGTCTGAGGAGCTGTTGCAGTTCCCTTTGCGGGAGCTGCTTCCTTGGTAAGGTAGACCGAAAGGCCGTGGATATTGCAGCTC
>JBJERD010000193.1:0-2532 GCA_051882095.1 Oscillospiraceae bacterium | reverse complement strand
GTGAGCGCAGCGAACACCTTCATTGTCAATTGTCAATTGTCAACTGTCAATTGAAACAGCCTTCTTTATTTTGCCCAAAAGTCTTGACAAATCGTAAAGCGTGTGCTATTATTTAAGTGATAACCAAATGCGTTGATGAGAGCAAGTAGCCTGCTTGTGCGGTTTCAGAGAGTATCCGGTGGGTGCGAGGATATAAAAGCTGTGCGGGTGAATACGTCTCGGAGCGGACTTTCCGAAAATCGCAGTAGGAGAGTACGGGAGTTCCCGTTACAGAACAAAGCCTGCATCGACAGGCTTGCTAAGGTCGGATCATTCCGATAAACTGAGGTGGTACCACGATAATTTCGTCCTCTGACAGATATTCTGTCGGAGGATTTTTTAATACAAAAACAGAGGTGACAGCTGTGCAGACTACCCCCTGCAAAACTGTATTGCAGAAAAACAAGTCCACCGAATGGTTCGGCAACGACTACAATATGAATCTGTATAAAGGCTGCTGCCACGGCTGTATCTATTGCGACAGCAGAAGCGAGTGCTACCGTATTGACGATTTCGACAGAGTGAGAGCAAAGGAAAACTGCATTGAGATACTCCGTGACGAGCTGCGGCGCAAGGTGCGAACAGGCGTTATCGGCACAGGCGCAATGAGCGACCCCTACAATCCCTTTGAGAAGACTTTGCGGCTTACCGAAAAGGCTCTCATGCTTATCGACGCTTACAAATTCGGCGTGACAGTCATCACAAAGTCAGACCTGATAATGAGAGATATCGACCTGTATAAACAGATATCCGCCCATTCCCCCGTGCTGTGCAAGATGACGGTAACGACTGCCGACGATAAGCTGTGCAGACTTATCGAACCAAATGTGTCTGCCTCTTCCGAAAGATTTGCCGCTCTTGAAAAAATGTCCTCCGCAGGGCTGAAAACAGGAATTACCCTGATGCCCGTTCTCCCCTTTCTGGAGGACAGCGAGGAAAACATAACGCAGATAGTCAGAACCGCTCACAGCTGCGGTGTCAGCTGCATTTATCCCGCTTTCGGAATGACCCTGAGACAGAATCAGCGAGACCACTACTACGCAAAGCTTGACAGCCTCTTCCCCGGACTGTCGGATAAATACCGCAGATACTTCGGCGAGCGCTACAATTGCGTTTCCCCAAATGCCAAAAAGCTGTGGACAGTTTTCACCGCCCTCTGCGAACAGTACGGAATTTTGTACAGAATGAAGGATATAATATCATTCTACAAGCAGGGCTACGGTGATTTGCAGCTGAGTTTTTTTGAATAGGAGACTTAAAATGGACAGAGAAGAACTGATACGCCGCTATTTCGGCGCATGGGTCAACAAGGATATAAGCGTTCTGCCGCAGGTCTTTGCCGAAAATGCCGTTTACACCGAATCCTACGGTCCTAAGTACCACGGACTGGCTCAGATATCAAAATGGTTCTCCGATTGGATATGCAAAGGCACAGTACTGGAGTGGACAGTCAAAAGCTTTGTACATCAAGGCAATTTCACCGCTGCGGAATGGTATTTCAAATGCGATTACGACGGCGAAATTAGCGAATTTGACGGAGTTACGCTGATAGAATTTGACGGAGAAAAAATCATTGATCTTAAAGAATTTCAGTCCAAAGCGGAGCATTATTATCCATATGATACATAACTTTTTCGTGAAAGGCGGTGATATCCGTGAGATCAGCAATTGATTTCATCGTTTATGCTTTCTGATGATATTTTGAAAAATTCGGCGAGCTTGATTCGCTCAGTTTTTTGAAAAGACATATCGGGACGTCGAGGACGCCGTCCCCTACATCGGCGTTCATGGCAACAGCCCGTTCAACCGAGACCTTTTTGAAAACTTCGGCGAGCCCAACTCGCCATGCTATATACTATTATAATGGAGGAATTTAAAATGACAGTATTTGAAGAACTGAAAAGAAGAGGACTTCTCGCTCAGCTTACCGACGAGGAGGAGATCAAGGAGCTTATCAACGCAGGCAAGGCGACCTTCTATATCGGCTTCGACCCCACGGCAGACAGCCTGCACGTTGGTCACTTTATGGCCCTCTGCCTTATGAAACGTTTGCAGATGGCAGGCAACAAGCCTATCGTTCTTATCGGCGGCGGTACAGCCATGATAGGCGACCCCTCAGGCAAGACAGATATGAGAAAAATGATGACCAAGGAAACTATCGACCACAACGTTGAGTGCTTCAAAAAGCAGATGAGCCGTTTTATCGACTTTTCCGACGACAAGGCGCTTATCGTTAACAACGGCGACTGGCTGCTTGACCTTAATTATGTTGACGTTCTCCGTGACGTTGGCGCACATTTCAGCGTAAACAGAATGCTCTCCCACGAGTGCTACAAGCAGAGAATGGAGAGAGGTCTCACCTTCCTTGAATTCAACTACATGATTATGCAGAGCTACGATTTCTACAAGCTTTTCCAGGATTACGGCTGCAATATGCAGTTCGGCGGCGACGATCAGTGGGCTAATATGCTGGGCGGCACAGAGCTTATCCGC
>JBJERD010000192.1:0-2590 GCA_051882095.1 Oscillospiraceae bacterium | reverse complement strand
AATAGTCGATCAAACCTATTATTTTACCCTTATAATTTACCGGTCTTCTATCTTGGATATTGTTTTCAATATACAGATCGACCTCATCTCCAACATTATATGCGCTGTTTGAAAACGCTATCAGCTCCAGACACTCAGGATCGTCTTCTGCCCAGGAAAACCATTCACCTGAATACATTGTTATATTGAGATCTTCACAAAAATCCTTGCTTATGAAATCCACAGAGTAAGTTGATGTCAGAATACTGCTGTTATAAAAAGTATATTTTTTATCAACATGAGGCAAAGCAGTGATATCAGGAGATGAACTACAATCCTGGTCTACTCCAGCTTCTTCTAACTCTTTCATTTGCTGCTCATGCAATTCTGCCAGCTGCCTGTTATACTCTTCTTCTGATATCTCATTATTATTGAATTGCTCCATAAGCGGCTCTCGCAAATCACCGTATTTATTTGAAATTTCAAAGATCTTATCATCGTTAGTGAGCTCATAATCTGTGTCCCACTTTATCTTGTAACAGTCATGACTGCACACGTTTTTTATGGTATTGCTTACAACAAAATAACTGTCAAGTCGGGCAGCTGCCATTGTTACCAGAATGATCACCGAGACATACAGAAAAACAACAATTAAATTGAAAACAGGTCTCCTCATCACCTGTTTCACAGCATATTTAAAATACATATTGATCATCTTCACTTTCTGCTTTGTTTTAACTCAACAGCGCTTTTACGAAATGTATTTATCAACACAGGTAAATAAATGATCAATGCGCAGACAATGACTATCGAAACCGCCGTTAATATGTGATAATAAGAATATCCGTAATAAAAGACTACATCATATTTCTTTTGAACAGGGATAAGCACAAATAGGAACAGCAACAGAGCCGGTATAAGCTGCATAATTAAAATGCAGACCAGTTCAGCCAGTGCAATACACAAAAGTTTTGACTTTGCAGCGCCGCATATTTTATAAATATATATATCCTTTACTCGCTTGTCTATGATATACGAATACAGAAAAGCACAGGATGTCAAAGAAACTATTGCCATAATTATCAAAAAAGTATTTTCAAAATCAAACGTAAGTATTCCATTTTCACGGTAATAGTCCATAACAGTTTCGACTTTCATTTCAGGAAAAAGCTTTTTCAGCTCTGCGACGTTTTCCTTAATCGTATCTACACTCATATCTTCCGTATACACTATTTTATATTCAAATGGAACAATGTTATTGCTTATACAAGATCGTATCGGAACATAGGCATTTGTCAGCTTGTTTCCGCTCATACTGCCTACCACCGTATACTGACAGCCGTTCAAGTCGATCTGATAGTCAACTACTGCTCTGCTTCCTACAGTTATCATTACATTGCTTCCGTTATCAAGCTCGTCATCATTAAAAGCCCTTCCGCTGAGCAGAAGATTCTGCTCAGCGTATTTTTTCAAATGGTTGGCTTCATCGTCAATTATGCAAGCTGCACTAATGTTTTCCGATCTTATCATACCTAAAACACTATCCACCTGTTCGTTGCCTTTCTTATAGCTTATCAGTCTGTCCGATATGTCCTGAATGGGGAGCATTGCCTCTGAATTATTAAGCTCTATGCAGTTCATGGATAAATCTCCCCGGCCTAAATTATCAGAAAGACAATCAAGCTTTACAACAACATACATCATAGTCAAGGTTGACAATACCAGCGAGATCATGGTGATAATAAACAGCACCGTATAACGCTTCATAAATATGATCAGGTTTTTGAACGACAAGTTCAACATTTCTTTCATATTCACATCTCCTGTATCAGTGTTTTATATCTGTGCGGTAATATGTAATATCGCTATCCCATACGGACAATTTCATACCCTTCCCCATTACCACATATCTTTTTACTGTTGGTTTTATAAATCGCTCTCAATATACTATTACGAGTTTTTGAGACATTTGGGGACAAAAAATTTTGAATATTAAGAATTTTTGTAGGAACAGACAAATTTATGCTTTAAGATTTGTAAGAATATACAAAAGCTGCTTCGCTTAACATCACAATATGATACCGAGCCATCGTCCTGAATGTACGGTGACTCGTTTTTATTGAAACATATTTCCGAAAGCCTATTGACAAACTGTAACTCCGATGATATAATTGTATACATAGAGATTATACAATTTATACTTGCACGGTCATCCGGAAGGCTTGCAGGTATTTATGGCGGCACGGCAAAGGCATTTGCCGATAATTGTCGGCGCTGCCTTTATCCCAAGGAGTGTACACTAAAATGAATATCAACATCAGTAACGCAAACGGTGAGGCGATCTATTTGCAGATCGTAAACCAGATCAAGACGCTGATACTGGAGGGCAAGCTGAAAGAGGGAGAAATGCTCCCGTCTATGCGGAATCTTGCCGTTGAACTCCATATCAGCTTTATGACAACCAAGCGTGCCTACGAGGAGCTTGAGCGTGACGGCTTTATTGAATCTTTTACCGGCAAAGGCTCCTTTGTAAAGGCGCAGAATTTAGAGCTGTTCCGTGAAGAACAGATCAAACAGATCGAAGCCCTGCTTATGGAGGCAGGCGATAAGG
>JBJERD010000191.1:0-2614 GCA_051882095.1 Oscillospiraceae bacterium | reverse complement strand
TGTAGGAGCTTCCGCAGACGGAGCATTTGTGCAGAGTGTAGCCCTGTTCTTCGTAGGTGGGAGCAACTACGGTAATCTTGTAGGTGTGGGCTTTCTTCGGGATAACAGTTACATCGGTTTTTGCATTGCATACCGTGCAATGGCGGGACCTTAAACCTGTTGCCGTGCAGGTGGCTGCTTTGTCAACAGTCCATAAAGCAGAGTATTTGTGACCCGTTGCAGGCACCGGTTCGGGCGCTTTGAGGACCTCTCCGCAGATGTAGCAATATACGCCCTCCGTCTTGCCGATGGCAGTGCAGGTGGGCATAACGGCGCTTTCCAATACTGCCGAATGACCTGTGGGCTGAATAGCCAGTTCATATGTATCACCGCAGGAACAGGTGAAAAGTATTGTTCCCTCTTCCGTGCAGCTCGGTTCACGGACTATCTCGCTGCTATACTCATGAGTGTGTGGAAGATATGAAACGCTGTGCTTGAATCGGTATGTCTTTGCGTACTCCTCGCCTGCCGTGTCATAGAAAACCTCCAGCTCAAATCCGTCAAGATAATAATAGCTGTAGTCGTAAATGCTTTCGTCATACTGAGTGTAAAAACCTAAAGCTCGCTCTCCTATTTCAGTTACCGAAGCCGGTATGCTGACGGCGGTCACAGCCGTCGTATCAACAAACGCATACGCACCGATCTCGGTCACGCCCTCGGGCAGAATAATTTCCGAAAGGCTTTTGCAGCCCGAAAAAGCCATGTTTCCAATGCGCTTTACGCTGCTTGGGATATCAATGCTTTTAAGACTTACGCAGTCTGAAAAGGTCTTTGCGCCTATTTCTTCAAGCCCGTCCGGGAGCGTGATACTTTCAAGCTTTTCGCAGCCGCTGAAAGCGTGAGAGCCTATATCTGTCACACTTTCGGGAATAACTGCGCCCGTCAGCTCCTTGCAGTCCTTGAACGCATAGTCTGCTATGCTTGTTACATTATCGGGAATGATAATTTCACCTGCGCAGGCGCTTGCGTCGATAACAATTCCGTTTATGGTCACAAGCGGAGCTTCATTTTTAAGAGCCTCTAGCCACGGTGTATTCTCAAAGGCATATGCTCCGATAGTTTTAACGCTCTGCGGAACAGCAACCTCCGTCAGCTCACAGCAGCCCGAAAAAGCATAGCTGCCGATCCTTTCAACTCCCTCCGATATAACAACGCTTTTTATATCAGATCCCGTCTGCTGGGTCTCGTCGTTCCATTCCCCTGCAAATGCGTTATCCCTGATGCTTATGACCTTTTTGCCGTCGATCTCTTCGGGAATAACAACCTTTCCGCCGCTGCCCGTATAGCCGGTTATTTCAATAGTGTTATCATCAGCGCTCAAAGTTTCGTATTCAAAGCAGCTGACAGAGTCCTCGATAAGATCGTCATAGCTTATTGCGAAAGCCGAAAGCACCGAGCTTTCTGCATATCCCGCCGGCAGAGCAAGACAGCCCAAGGCAAGCGCCAGCGCTGTTGCCGCTGCAACTAATTTTTTCATGACCATTCCTCCCCTGCGCCGATTTTTATCTCAGCGATTTTTAGTGTTCGGGTGTAATTTCAAAAAATCTGTACATACTACTTTTAGTATAATTATTTTCTCTGTATATGTCAATATGATTTAATAATAATTAGCTCTGCCATTGTGCAAATCGCTCATTTTGGTGTAGGTCATATTGTACAAAACATAGAAATAAGGTGGAATTTTTATATTGATATTGACAACAAATAAACGTTATGTTATACTGTAAGTGAACTTAATATGATACTTATATTGGAGTGTTACCGAAAGGGCATAACCAACTTTTACACATAGTCGTTTGGGCTTGTTTTGTGTATGGGTTGGTTTTTTTATTTATCAGGGGAGAAAAGGTATGAAAATTATAAAGGTAATCAATAATAATACAGTATGCGCCATTGACGATAAGGGCGACTTCAAGGGGAAAGAACAGATAGTTTCGGGCAAGGGGATAGGCTTCGGCAAAAAATACGGCGACGAGATAGACCCTTCACAGATACAGAAAACCTATCTTATCACCGATTCGGAGCTTCAGAAAAAAATGATATCCCTTCTGAGAGATATCCCCGAAGAATATATGCGATTTACCGAAAGCATGGTGGAGCACATAAGAAAAGAGTGTCCCGGTCAGCTCAGCGAGTCGCTTCTGGTCACACTCAGCGACCATATTTCATTCGCTATCGAAAGACAGAAAAAGGGCATGGAGTTTACAAATCCTCTTATGGATTCTATCAGAGAATGTTATCCTCAGGAGCTTAAACTGGGCGAATACTGCGTAAGGCAGATGAAGCAGCAGCTTGGTATAGAAATGCTCCCCGATGAAGCCGGATTTATCGCAATGCACATCATAAACGCAAGGCTTGACATCAAAATGAACGACGTTTATGACATCACAAAAATGATAAACGGCTGCGTTGAAGTGGCTCAGTATTATTACGACCGCAGCTTTGACCGCAGCAGTCCCCTGTATGAGCGGTTCGTTTCACATCTGAAATATCTTGCACAACGGCTCGTTAAGGATCAGGAGCTGCCGGAAACGCTCAGCAGCGACGAGGCTTTTTCTCAGATGCTTATAAAAAC
>JBJERD010000190.1:0-2627 GCA_051882095.1 Oscillospiraceae bacterium | reverse complement strand
TATCCCTTGCATTTTCCGAAAAAATATAGTATACTATTATGGATATTGATTTTTTGGAGGAGAGCATTTTGACTGAACTTGAAAAGGAAATAAACCGCCGCCGTACTTTTGCTATCATTTCTCACCCCGACGCCGGTAAAACCACGCTTACCGAAAAGTTTCTGCTCTATGGCGGAGCTATCGCACAGGCAGGCGCCGTAAAGGGCAAAAAGTCTGCAAGACACGCCGTTTCCGACTGGATGGAGATAGAAAAGCAGAGAGGTATCTCGGTAACTTCGTCGGTAATGCAGTTCCAGTATAATAATTATTGTATTAATATTCTCGATACCCCCGGACATCAGGACTTCTCGGAGGATACCTACCGTACCCTTATGGCAGCCGATTCCGCAGTTATGGTCATCGATGCTTCAAAGGGTGTGGAAAATCAGACCAGAAAGCTTTTCAAGGTCTGCGCAATGCGCCATATCCCTATCTTTACTTTTATAAATAAAATGGACAGAGAGTCCAGAAATCCTTTCGACCTGCTTGACGAGATAGAAAGCGAGCTTGGTATCCCCACATATCCCGTCAACTGGCCCATAAGCTCGGGCAAGGATTTCAGAGGAGTTTACGACCGCAGCAAAAAGCATATCATCTCATTCGAGGCTACAGGCGGACATCATCAGGTTGCTGCCACCGAGGTTGATCTTTCCGACCCATCTCTTTCCGACCTTATCGGCGAGGAAAATCGCAGTCAGATAATGGAGGATATCGAGCTTCTTGACGGCGCAAGCGAGGAGTTCGACCTTGAAGCTGTCCATAGGGGAGAGCTGTCACCTGTGTTTTTCGGCTCTGCGCTGACGAACTTCGGCGTTGAACCTTTCCTTGAAAACTTCCTTGCAATGACTACTTCGCCAATGGCGAGAAACTCTACCGCAGGTCTTATCGACCCCTTTGACGAAAGCTTTTCAGCGTTTGTGTTCAAAATTCAGGCGAATATGAATAAAGCGCACCGAGACAGAATAACCTTCATGCGTGTCTGCTCGGGTAAATTCGATAAGGATATGGACGTTCTGCACGTTCAGGGCAATAAAAAAATGCGCCTTTCCCAGCCTCAGCAGATAATGGCGCAGGAGCGTGAAATAATCAGCGAGGCGTATGCAGGCGATATAATCGGCGTGTTCGACCCGGGTATTTTCTCTATAGGAGATACCGTCTGCGCACCAAATAAAAAATTCGAGTTCGAGGGTATCCCCACATTCGCCCCCGAGCATTTCCAGAGAATAAGACAAAAGGACACCCTTAAAAGAAAGCAGTTCGTAAAGGGTACCACACAGATAGCGCAGGAGGGCGCTATACAGATATTCCAGGAGCCTTATACAGGTATGGAAGAGGTCATAGTGGGAGTTGTGGGCGTGCTTCAGTTCGACGTGTTTGAGTATCGTATGAAAAACGAGTATAACGTTGACATCATAAAAGAGGGACTGCCTTATTCCTATATCCGCTGGATAGACAATAAGGATATCGACCCCAAAACTCTCAAACTCAGCAGCGATACAAAGCTTGTGCAGGATTTCAAGGGCAACTATCTGCTGCTGTTCACCAGCGAGTGGAATATCCGCTGGGCGCTGGAGCGCAACGAGGGCTTGCAGCTTTCGGAGTTCAACAGAGGAGAGCTTCAATAAAATACGAAAAATTATGCCGTACAAGCAATAATGCCTTGTGCGGCGATTTTGTCTGTCGAAAATACTATTTATACACAAGTAAGGGAAGTCGTCCCTTCAAGTCATGTATAAGAATACAATATGTAGAGGCGAACTTTGTTCGTCTCAAAAAAAGTGAGCGCAGCGAACACCTTCATTGTCAATTGTCAATTGTCAACTGTCAATTGTTAAACAGATATCCGCCGTTTTTCTCAAACGCAGTTGACAAACCTGTCGGATAATGATATACTTAAAATAGTGCAGTTTCTATCAAAATGCAAGCTGCACGCACATGATAAATGTGCAGATTCTACAAACATAAAACACTATGGAGGAATGTCACAATGGATCGTTTAAAGGGTAAGGTAGCCGTTATCACAGGCGGAAATTCGGGTGTAGGAGCAGCAACTGCAAAGCTTTTTGCAGCTGAGGGCGCAGCAGTAGTCATCACCGCAAGAAGAGAAGCGGCTCTTGAAGCAGTAGCCGAGGAGATAAAGGCAGCAGGCGGCACAGTCCTCGCCGTTTCCACAGATATCTCAAAGCCCGAAGACCCCGAAAAGCTTATGGATACAGTTATTGAAAAGTTCGGTAAGATAGATGTTCTTGTAAACAACGCAGGAATACTTGAAGAGGGTCTGAAGCCTATCGACCGTTTCGACGACGACGACCTTGACAGAATCGTTGAGACCAATCAGAAGGGTACAATGAGAGTGATGAGAGCAGCAGCCAAGAGAATGGAGCAGGGCGCTTCGATAGTAAACGTAGCTTCCGTAGCAGGCGTAGTTGGCTGCGGCGGAGCAGCATATGTTTCGTCCAAGGCGGCAATTATCGGCATAACAAAGCATACCGCTCTGCGTTTTCAGGCAAGCGGCATCAGATGTAACGCAGTCTGCCCGGGAACTATCGTAACGCCAATGGTAGCAGATATGAATCCTGCCGCTCTCG
>JBJERD010000189.1:0-2628 GCA_051882095.1 Oscillospiraceae bacterium | reverse complement strand
TAACTCTGCATTTCTTGTTTTGTTGAACTTATACCGGGCAAAATCCTCCGACAGCCCACAAGTGGAAATGAACGCCCTCGCTTTCTGTAAGTCACGGGAGAGCTGGTCTTCACGCTTGATACGCTGAGCTTCGGCGTTCTGCTTTTCACGGGAGAAATAACGCTTGTTTTCTTCCTTTTTCTTGTACTCAGAAAGCTCCGAGGAGACTGCTGCCAACTGCGTTTTCAGCTTGTCGCACTCCTGAACAGCTTCATCACGTTCCTTGCGGAGCTTCTTTGTCTGCTTCTGAGATGCAACTTCTTTCTTTGCAAGGTCGGACACGTTGTCCCAATCCTCCTGAGAAACAGTCACCTTACCGCCGAACACGGTCTTGCCGGTCTCCACGCTGTCTATCTCAGTCAGTTTCACCTTTTTCCTGGACACCTTTTCAAACTCCGCAACAGCTTCATCACGCTCCGCAGTGAGCCTTTCGATCTCAGCATTGAGAGCATTAATCCTGTCCTGATGCTCGCCGTACTCCTCGACTGTGTAGCTGTACCCTCTGGACTTCTTCGGCTCGCTGATCTCGATATCGTGAGCGTTGCAAATATTCTTTAAAACATCCCACTCGCTTCTCCTCCAAAGGTCATTCAATTTTGCATCATTCCCGAAGCCCATTTCCTCCAAAGCCTTGTTCTTGGCATTGCGGACTTCAAGACCACGGGTGAAGTGACCTACGGGGATATAGTTGATGTGCAAGTGAGGTGTGGATTCATCGAGATGCAGCACAGCATTGAACACATAAAGGTTCGGATTTCTCGCCTGAAATCCCTCCATATATTCACGCAGGCATTCAGTCGTTATCTCAGCATCGGGAGTGCCGACACCTGTGTCTTTTCTTGTTCCGATATAAACGAGATGTTCGTAGAAGCTCTTTTGCTTGTTCGCACCTGTGATAACACTCTTACTCGGCAGGCGGTTGAACAGGTGCTCGAAGTAGTTGTGTATCTTCCTGTCATTTCTTTTCTGACGGGCATTGTATTTCTCGACTGCTTCATCAAAAAGCTGGTGATAAGCGTCACTCAGAGCCTGCTGAACGAACACAACATTGTTCGGTGTTCTGGAGCTGTCGATATTCTTGGCAGAGAACTCTCTGTTGTTATGTGAAAGGCTGCCTTTACCCTCGCACATCGAGATAGATTTTACGTTCATTTTTCTCTCTCCTTTTAGTGTAATTCTTGACCCTCTGATGAGGGAATTGCTGACGCAAAGCCCTGACGGGCGAATTGGTTTGCAATGATAAGTATATCGGCAACCCAAACGGTGCGAAGCACCGGATTTTACTTGCGGTGCGCCGCCAGTAACCCCAAAGCACTTTTGACAGCCGCCTACACGACTATCAAAAATGCCGGGGCTCTGCGAGGCTCTTATCGGCTGGCGGAGCAGCCGAAATTGTGGGTACGGTTCGTGAGAACTGCGGAAATCCGCATTACAATTTTGAAAAATCAGCTCTCATTTTTTCTGAAAATCTGCTATCTCAGCAACGATATTTTTCATGGAAAGCCGACCTGCTTTATTGAAGTTTATGAACTCCAGACAAAGGTGCTCTGCGTAGTCCAAGTGATGCAAAGAATACACGAATCTTTCATCACTTTTTTCATCGGGAGATGCAGGAGCAAGCTGTCTCCATTCACGCATAAGCCACAGGTAATCGTTAAGTGTCCGCCACGCCGACTTCTCCCATACTTCATACTCATGTTTTTCTTGCACACGCTTCTGATATTCGGACACTTCCTTCGCACTCGGAGCTTTGCCAATATCAATGTGCAGACCGTAATCGTCATTGAGCTTTTTTACTGCATCGATAGGCTTGTCCAGCCCGAACATTTTCTGCGTGAAGCCGATCACATCAACGTGTGCTCCGCAGCCGAAGCAATGCAGAGCATCGGGATATATTTTCGCAGAGGGAGTTCTCTCCTCATGAAACGGACATATGCACATTCCGCCTCGGTCGATATGTAAGCCGTATCCCTCCGCAACTGTCTTCATATCAACAGCAGATTTAACTTGCTCGAATACCGTCACTTCTGAAAATAGGCAAGCAGGTCAGCCCTGTTGACAAGTATCTTGCCGCGAACTCCCTCGCCTGTGCGGATATACTTGATCTTATTCTGAGCCACAAGCATACGGACTGTGTGCTCGGAAAGTCCGTCAATAAGCTCGGTGCATTCCTTGACGGTCAGCATCTTCACCTTTTCAGGCTTCTTTTCGGGCGCAGGAGCATTCTCCACAGGCTCATCGTAGGCGATAGCTGTCATAAGCTCCAGTATCTGGTTCAGCATTGTCTCTTTCTGTTCTCTTGTTAACATAGTAAATACCTCTTTCTATTTTTATAGTTGTGAACTTTAAGCATTTTAAGCACAATAGCTCCTATAATGTCTAAAATGTTTATTGTGTACGGATGTGGGGATTGATATAGACCATTACTCCCGAACGGTTACAGCCGTTTGCTGCCGGAATAGTTTCACGGCGGAGATAGCCGTATTCCTCCAGCATCTCCATTGTTTCTGCAAAGTCGGCGGTATTTTTGAACAGTGTGCATCTGCACAGCTTGTACAGGTCATTCTGCCTGATGCTCGTGATATGCTT
>JBJERD010000188.1:16211-18080 GCA_051882095.1 Oscillospiraceae bacterium | reverse complement strand
CTTCTGAAGTCCTCGAAGGAGCTGAAAGAAAAAATTATGGATACACAAGGAGGGGATTCATGATGAATCCTGTTGACAGCAGATATATAGGTTCTTCCTGCGAAATACGCTCTTTTGGCAACGAGCTGCTGGGAGTAGGGATAATCAGCGAGATAGGGGAGGACTACATCGTTCTCAACGCAAAGGACGAGCAGCTTAGGCTTTTTAATTCATTTGCAAAGATAAAGCTGAATATTTTCAACGCCAAGGCGGGACTTATGGTAGTCATTTGCGAGGTGCTTACTTCTGCAAAGACTTTTCTTAAAGTAGTCGATCCGCTGAAAATAGTTGACCACGAGCGCAGAAGCGGTTTTCGTGTGCCGGTGGATTTCAATGCAAAGATATCTTCAAGCAGGCAGGCTCTTGAATCGGGAGATTTTGAGCTTATGCAGGTGGTTTGGGTAAAGGATATGTCTATCTGCGGACTGAGATTTCACGCAAGCAGACGGTATATCAGAGGTCAGATAGTGTGGCTTTCGCTTATGTTCGACGCCGCTTCTGCCTTGACGGTAAAGGCTCAGATAATAAGAGCCGGGCATCAGGTCGTTGATGTGATAAACGACGAAGAAATGCGGGAATACGGCGTAAAGCTGATGTTCGACCGTGAGGAAGACAGCGACAAGCTTTGCTCATACATCTTCAAGGTGCAGAGAGAGCAGTCGCAGAGAGTGAAATAAACAAAGATTTGTGCAATATGCTGTAAATACAACTGATTATTTGTGAGTTTTTTTACTTTAATAATGATAAAAACGTGCGATATATATATTGTAACGCAAAGGAACCTAAACGGGTCCGGGTTTTAAATTGCGAAACGAAAGAGGGAAAAGGATTTCCCAAATCTATAATTAATACATGGAGGTATACTTATGGGTATGGTAGTTAGAACAAACACAATGGCAATCAATTCTTACAACTCACTTGGTAAGAATAACAGCACAGTTGCTAAGAATCTTGAAAAGCTTTCTTCGGGCTTCAAGATCAACAGAGCAGCAGACGACGCTTCAGGTCTTGCAATCAGCGAGAAGATGAAGGCTCAGATCAAGGCTCTCGATACAGCTTCCGCAAACGCACAGGACGGCGTATCACTCATTCAGACAGCTGAAGGCTACATGGGCGAAGTTCACGATATGCTCAACAGAATCGTAGAGCTGGCTGAAAAGTCTGCTAACGGTACTTATGAGACTGTTGCAAAAGGTGCTGCTTCTGAAATTTTCGGCGGAGCAGGAAAAACCGAAGTTGACCGTCAGGCTCTGCAGGACGAAGTTAACCAGCTGACAGCTGAAATTGACAGAATCGCTGAGACTGCAAACTTTAACCAGCTCAAGCTCATGAATGGTACAATGGATGCAGGCAACGCAACAGCAGTTAGAATTACAAATATTGCTGATACCACAGTTGCTGCTGACACTGGTGTAGTTACAAAGGGCGCTGTTACAACTTCAAATACCGGCGGTACAGCGGGTGCTGCTCTTACTCTTCAGATCGGTGAAACATCAGGCGCTTCCGATAAGCTTTCTGTAAACATCAGAAGCTTTAAGACAGATGCTCTGTTTGCTGACCTTGCAACCGTAACCAGCACAGACGGTAAGCACAACATTGTTGAGCACAACACCACTTCAAAGAGCGCTTACGGTGTTACTATCAATATTTCTAACCAGGACGCTGCTTCTGTAGCTGCTGAAAAGGTAAGAGATACAATCAACACTGTATCATCACAGAGAGCATCACTTGGTGCAATGCAGAACAGACTTGAGTACACAATGAACAACTTGAACACAGCTTCTGAGAACATCTCTAACGCTAATTCTCGTATCCGTGATACAGATATGG
>JBJERD010000188.1:0-16111 GCA_051882095.1 Oscillospiraceae bacterium | reverse complement strand
ACAGCTTCTGAGAACATCTCTAACGCTAATTCTCGTATCCGTGATACAGATATGGCTAAGACAATGATGGCTTATACTCAGGGTAACGTTCTTACTCAGGCAGCTCAGGCTATGCTGGCTCAGGCTAATCAGCAGCCTTCTAACGTTCTTCAGCTTCTCCAGTAATCTGAAGAAAAGCCAAAAACAAATATTAGCATTGAACAGACGTCTTCGGACGTCTGTTTTTGTGCAAAGTGCTACAAAAATATTTGAATTTTTGTGCGGAATTTTGCTTTAATAAATAAAAAAACGTGCGATATATATATTGTAAGTCAAAACAAAGCTTGCGGACCCGAAGCAGAGTTTTGTTACACCAGAGAGAAAAGGAATTCTCTAATCTATAATTAATACATGGAGGTATACTTATGGGTATGGTAGTTAGAACTAACACAATGGCAATCAATTCTTACAATTCACTTGGTAAGAATAACAGCACAGTTGCAAAGAATCTTGAAAAGCTTTCTTCAGGCTTCAAGATCAACAGAGCAGCAGACGACGCTTCAGGTCTTGCAATCAGCGAGAAGATGAAGGCTCAGATCAAGGCTCTCGATACAGCTTCCGCAAACGCACAGGACGGCGTATCACTCATTCAGACAGCTGAAGGCTACATGGGCGAAGTTCATGATATGCTTAACAGAATCGTAGAGCTGGCTGAAAAGTCCGCTAACGGTACTTATGAGACAAAGTCTACAGGTGCTTCTACAGAAGATTTTGGTGATGCAGCAACAGACAGACAGGCTTTGCAGGATGAAGTTAATCAGCTGACAGCTGAAATCGACAGAATCGCTACAACAGCTAACTTCAATCAGCTCAAGCTTTTTGACGGATCTCTTGATACTGTTGGAACAGCGAAGGTTGATGCAGCAGGAACAATTGATGCAAACTCAAAAATGGGAACTGTTAAAACTACAGAAGTTACCGCAGGTGCAGCTGAGGGTACAGCTCTCACACTTCAGATCGGTGAGACGTCAGGTTCTTCCGATAAGCTTCAGGTTAGCATGATGAGTTTGAAGACAAATAAGCTTTTCAGTTCATTGACCGGAACTACTGTTGCTGCTAAGGACGGCGATGGAACTACTGCTCCAAATGAAGTGGCAATAACTGAGGATAATGATATTTCTGAAAATGGTGATGGTCTTACACTCAACATCTCCAACCAGGCAGCGGCTTCGGTTGTAGCTGAAAAGACTCGTGATATCATCAACAACGTATCATCACAGAGAGCATCACTCGGTGCTATGCAGAACAGACTTGAGTACACAATGAACAACCTGAATACAGCTTCTGAGAACATCTCTAACGCTAATTCTCGTATCCGTGATACAGATATGGCTAAGACAATGATGGCTTATACTCAGGGTAACGTTCTTACTCAGGCAGCTCAGGCTATGCTGGCTCAGGCTAATCAGCAGCCTTCTAACGTTCTTCAGCTTCTCCAGTAATCTGAAGAAAAGCCTAAAACAAATATTAGCATTGAACAGACGTCTTCGGACGTCTGTTTTTTTGTGCTGTTACGGCTCACCGCACTTGACTTTTTTGCAAGCTGAGTGTATAATAAAAGTAAGAATATCTTAGAAGGGGTGGGTTCATGAAAAGACGTATTTTGATCGCGCTGTTTGCCGCAGTCTTTTTCATTGGCGTTTTTATGACTCTCAACCGCACTCCTAAGGTAGACGTGGGAACCTTCACTATCGTATGCGACGAGACCGGCACCGAGATAAAAGGCTATGAGCATCTTTCGTTCTATAAAAACGAGACCAAAGAGAAGTCTTCGGATTTTGACGTTAAAGAAATGGCTGACGATATGCCGACCTTCGATCAGAAGGTGGTAAAAAACGAAAGCGCAAATACCATTACGGTGGAAGCCGATATGAAGACAGTTTTCAGCGGAAGATTTACGGGAGATGTGAAATATTCGGTCTACAGCCTTGACGGCAAGATTATTTCCGACAGATCAACCTCGCTCAATCTGCCCACAAAGGATATGGAGGGCTGCATAGTCAGAACTGACATCAAGTGGGGAAGAGAACAGAATTACAAGGAATATTATTATTTCTTCAAGATCAATTACATAAAATCGGCATAAAAAAAGGATACGGCGCTTTACCGTATCCTTTTTGAATTGCAATAATTTCTGCGGTCGGAAAATATCCGTCCGTTTTTTATTCGGCAGCTTCTGCTTCTTCTGTGCTGAGACCAAGCTCCTGCGACCAGTCGTCGAAACGCTTCATGACCTCGTCATAGGTCTTAGCGGTGATCTCTGGCATTTCGTCCATGCTTTCAAATCCCAGCTGCGAAACTGCTCCGCCGAAGCCCTTGATAACTGCGTTTTTCAAAAGCTCAAACTTTGAAGCGTCGCCGCCTGCAAGAGTTTTCGCCATGTCCATTATCCTGCCTGCCACCGATTCAACAGACCAGTAACCGCCCTCGGAAACAGACTCTTTCGCCTCGTTGATATCCTGCAAGGTGATCTCAGAAGCGGATTCAGTAAGATTGAGGAAAGAAAGACCTGCGGCATTTGCCTGCTTGCCCAGCATTTCGGTAAGCATATCCTGAATAGCCTGCTCTCTCAGAGCCTCTATCTCCTCGATAGTTTTCTTGATGTTTTCCTTAGAATAAACTCCGCTGTCGGAAGCAACGGTCTCTTCGCTTTTTACATAGCTGTCGGCAGCCTTTTCGGAAGAGCTTTCTTCGGCAGCCTTTTCCTGCTCATATTTTTTGTAATTAGAAACGGCCTCCTGAGCTTTCATTGAATTAACGGAGCTTCCCGAATAAAATACGCTGTTTATATCCATATCTAAAACCGCCTTTCTTAAAAATATAGTTTCTTATAATACATATCGGCAGGAAAATCTGAAATTAAACACCCCGACAAAATTTTTTTAATGTCTTGGATGAGTCTTTACATAAAGAATAGCTTTCATAACAGCCTGAGTGACCTCCGAAAAGTCCTCAGCTTCGATTATCTTGTCGATATCGGCTTCGGTAGTGACGATGTATTTGGGCTTTAGACTGTTGAGCGCCATGCAGGTAACGTCCTGACGGCAGAAAAAGCAGGTGCAGCATTTGAACTTTTCAAGAGCCTCGTCAAGCTTAGCCATGACCATTTTCTCTCTTATGTTGACCATAATAGTCTGAATGGCGTTTTCGTTAGACTTTATTTCTTCGCTGCTGTCGGAAGAAGCCGGCTTGGCTGTATTCTCTTCGCCCTTTTCGGACTCGTCTTTTGTATCCGAAGCGGATTTTTCCGGCTCGTCATTTTCGGCTTTCTCTTGGGGTTCTTTCTTTTCTTCCGTTGTTTCAGGCTCCGGCTGCTCTGCGGCAGGCTCTTTTTCTTTTTTCTGCTCCGCCTGAATCTCGGCAGCTATCTCGTCCCTTTCGTCAACATATGGGTCAAAGGGCTTTACAAGCTTTATGTTTGGGGCGACCGTATGCTTTGAAGAGCCTGTAGGCATAAGCTTGTTGAACATTTCTTCTTTGCTGATTTCTTTTCTGGATTTTGGCATCATTTACCGCCTCCCTCATAAGGGTGTCTTGCAATGCCGCTTCTTTCAAGCTCAAGGACAAGATTTTTGAAATCCTTTGCGCCTGTGGAACGCTTAGCGTAGTTGGTTATATCCATCTGAAGCGACTGAGCCTCAGCCAGCGAGCAGGAATTTCTGATAACCGTTTCAAACAGCGGTATCCTCAGCTTCTGGCAGATCATCTGAGCAGTTCCGTAAACCTCCTTGTGGAGCTTTGAACGCTTGACATAGCGGTTGATAAGCACGCCTGCGATCTCGATTTTCGGGTTGACCGATTTTTTTACATATTCAATAGTTTCATAAACAAGTGTAAGTCCCTGCAGCGAAAAGATGTCGGGCATCATAGGGATTATGACATAATCGCAGGCAGTCAGGGCGTTAACGGTTAGAATACCAAGTCCCGGCGGCGAGTCGATTATAATAAAATCATAAAAGCTCGAGACCTCCTTCAATGCAGAATACAAAAGGTACTCACGGTTTTTGCCCGTGTATTCAAGCTCTATTCCCGAAAGCAGAATATTAGACGGCACAATATCCGTCATGCTCATGCGCTGAATAGCGTCGGTAAGCTTAACATCGCCCCTTACCGCTTCATAGATAGTAGGACTGTTTTCACTTTCGGCTCCCGTGCTGAAAGAAAGGTTGCCCTGCGGATCCAGATCTATTGCAAGCACTCTGTAGCCGCATCTTGTAAATGTTGCGGCAAGTGCGTTTACTGTGGTCGTTTTTCCTACTCCGCCCTTCTGGGTTATTACCGATATAATCTTTGACGTGAAAATCACTTCTTTCGGTTGTTGTACTGCCGAAAATACACATTTCGTCAGTTACTATTATTTTACCATATATTATTACTGTTTTCAAGGACTGTCGTATGTGTCATATTGACTAAATTTAAAGGTGAAATTTCGTCATTATGACGTAAAGAATATTTTTGCCGGCAGTTTAATGAAAAAAACTTCTGCCGATATATATTTTGAGGAGTAGTATGCCCTTATGGGGCATGATATAAAGTTTTTCATTATTTCAAGGAAGTGATTTTATGAGTATAAGACTTAACGCTTATAAAAACTACGGTGCAGGAATGGCGCAGGCTGTTTCGGACAAGAAGACCTTGCCAAAGGGCGCTTCGGCAGGCTCTGCGGCTTCAAAGACCGATACCGTTTCTATCAGCGCAAACGCAGCGGAATATTCGGCAGCAAAGGTTCGCAGCGAGGTTTCCGCTCAGGTCAACGCTCTCAGCGGCAGCGACAGGCTCGCAGGCATCAAGGCTCAGATCGCAGGCGGGGAATATGCTGTTTCTTCCGAAGATCTTGCAGGCAGGATCCTTGAAAGATTCGCCTGAGCTTGTTTTTCGGAAAGGATTGGGTTTTGGATATGACCGTTTTTGAACGATATTACGGATTTATGGAGGACTACACCGACTTTTACCGTCAGGTGAGAGCAGCCGAGAACGAAAAGCTTGAGGCTTTGCTTTCAAACGACCTTGACCGTATCGGTACTGCCATGAAGGAATATCAGTCTTATATAAAAAAAGCACAGCAGATCGAGCATGAGCGCATTGATCTCTGCAAGGAGCTGGGCTTTGAGAATATGGCGTTTTCTCATATCGCTTCTCACTTTGAGGGCGAGGAAAAGGAAAAAATAACAGAACAGAAGAATGTGCTCAACGACATTGTGAGCACAATAAAGTATTTCAATAAGAAATCTATAGAATTTGTGAATATGCAGCTTAGCTATGTTGAGGGCGAGTCGTCCACTTATAACGCCAAAGGGCAGACGGACGCTCATCTTGCCAATTCTAACCTGCTCAACAAGCAGATCTAGGGAGAGGATTATTTATGAGACCTACTTTTTTAGGCTTTGAGGCTAGTAAATCGGCGCTTTTTGCAAGCCAGAAGGCGCTTGACATAACGGGCAACAACCTTGCCAATATTGCCACTGAGGGTTATACAAGACAGCGCCTGGATCAGGTTGCGGTCAATTATACCCAGTATTCGTCAAAGGGCTATGTGCGTTCAAGAATTGACCTTGCCGGACAGGGCGTTAACGTTATCGGCATCGGTCAGACAAGAGACAAGCAGCTTGATACGGCTTACAGAAATCAGTGCTGCGAAATAGGCGGAAACAGTCAGAAGATGGCTATTCTTTCAGACCTTGAGGAAGCTTTGCAGGAGTATGATATCGGCGATACCGGCAACGGCTATGGTCTGAGAAACGCCGTTTCAAATCTTTATAACGCACTTCAGGACCTTGCGGGAGACGCAGGCTCTGCAACATATGCAACCGTTGCGGCTGACGCTTTTGAACAGATAGCACGTTCACTGAGAGAAATGGACGAGGCTGTTGACGAGGTGGCTGACAAATACAAGAACGACCTTCAGGCTGACGTAAACGATGTCAACGATTATCTTGCAAAGATCGCAGACCTTAACAAGAATATCAAGTATGCAATCGCTACGGACGATTATACCGAGCAGTACGGTCCCAACGAGCTGCTTGACCAGAGAAATCTTCTGCTTGACAATCTTGCCACCTACGGCGAGCTTTCGCTGGTGAGAAATACCGACGGAACGGTGGACGTTTCGCTGGGCGGAGTAAAGGTGGTAAGCGGCGACAAGGCGGATTCTATTGAGTATAAGGAAAACTCGGACGGAACGGTGGCGCTTATATGGAAGTCTACCGGAATGACTGCCGAAGCGGGCGAGGGTATACTTTCTGCCGAGAGAAATCTGCTCAACGGACGAGGAAAGAATATTAAAAGCTCAAACGAAAGTCCCGAAAGAGGAATTTTGTATTACAAGGATAAGCTGAACACATTTGCGGTAAGGCTTACTGCGGTTGCCAACACCACGATCCCCGATGAAGTGGATGCGGACGGAAATGTTATTTCCTATAAAAAGCTTTTCGGCGCAGAGACCGAGGACGGAGAGGTTTATCCCGACCTGCATCTTTCGGCGTCTAATATATGGATAACCGACGAGCTTGCGACAGATGTTAACTATCTGCTTACCGACAAAGGCAACAATACCGACAACACGCCTATTCTTAACCTTGTGGCAAAGCTTTCAAACACAAAGTTCGATTTCGGCGAATTCTACGGTACTTTCGAGGATTATATCAACGACTACTGCACCAAGCTGGGAAGCGACATAAGCTATGCCACAAACGCTTACGACGCAGCGCTTGAAGTGGGAACAACGGTCAATGATATGCGTGATTCGGTAACGGGAGTTTCCGAAACGGAAGAGACCACCAATATGCTCACATACAACAGAGCTTTTCAGGCTGCTTCAAGAATGATGACCGTTATGGACGAGCTGCTTGACGTTATCATCAATCAGATGGCAGTTTAACAAGAGGTGATATAAATGAGGATTACTAACAGACAGCTGGTTGGAAATTATCTTTTCAATTCAAATAAAAATCTGGAGAAATTGTCGGAGCAGTACGAGAAGCTTGAAAGCGGACGTGGCTTTACAAAGATCTCACAGAATGTTGCCACAGGCAAAAAGGCTCTCAAGGCAAGGACGGCGGTATACCGCAACGAGCAGTATCAGAGCAATGCAGCAGCTGCCGCTGAACAGATGACAGCCGCTGAAAATGGTATGAATGCTATAAACGATCAGATTCAGACGGTTATGTCTGTTGTTGAAAAGGCTCTTAACGGACCTAATACAGACCCGTCTTCAAGAGAGATATTTATTGCTACTCTTGAAGAGACCAAGGAAGCCGTTCTGGGCGGACTCAATACAAGATATATGGATAAGTATATCCTGGGCGGTACTACAGGCTCTGTGCCTTTTACCGTTTCGGATAACGGCGAGCTGCTTTATAACGGCTCAAAGGTAAGCGAGATAGTTTCTCAGGACGGTATTTATGTTGACGCAAACGGCAACGAGGTAAAGCTCAGCAAGGATACTTATGTCGATATCGGAATGGGACTTGCCCTCAGCGGCGACAGCTATGACGAAAAAACAGTGTTCAAAATGTCGTTCTCGGGTATCGAATGGACCGGATTCGGAACAAGCGATATGGAATATACAGACCTTGACGGCAACACGTATACAGAAACAGTTTCAAACAATATGTTTGATATACTTACCGAGATGCAGAGCGCTCTTGAAGATAATGATACTGACAGACTGGGTGCGCTTAACGACCTTCTCAACGACCAGTATGACAATCTGCTTACCGGTATTGCAAAGCTTGGTACAAAGGCTAATTATCTTGAATCCATAAGAACTAAGCTGGAGGACGAAAGTGCAAGTCTTGCTGTTGTTCAGCAGGACCTTGAAGGAATAAACGATGCCGAAGAGATAACAGAGATGAATGAGTATAACTATGCTTGGCTGCTCACTCTGAAATTCGGAAGCGAGGTTATTCCTCAGAGCCTTATGGATTATCTGAGATAGTTGATCGGTCGGTTCTTTTTAACGACCAGAAAATTATAAGTTTGGAGGTTGATTTTATGTCTTTGTTGAAAATTACTACTACGCCAATCGAATACGAAATTAAAATCGAGCGTGCCAGACTGCGTGAAAAGGAACAGGACTTTCAGGATATAAAGCGTGAGCAGGCAGCTCAGATCCGCAAACAGCAGATGGCTGAATATAAAGTTGACCCGTCTGTTGTCAAAAGGGCGGAAAAAGGCGAACAGGATACTGCCGAATATCAGAACGTTGCAAGATTGAGAAGCGCAGCAGTGCCTAAGTCTACAAACGCAGCGCAGCTTTCTCAGATATCGGGTCAGAACCCGGCGGCTGATATTGCAGCTTCGGACGTTTCGCTCGCTTCCGATTATTCTTATCCGTCGGGCAGGATAGATTTTTCGTCCGATGAGTTCTTCAGCTCTGTGAATTTTGCCGATTATGTAAGCTCGGTGGATATCAAGGGTATGATAGCTGACGAAAACAATGAGTGGACTGTCTCTAAAAAGGAGATGGAATTTGTTCCGGGACGTTTTCATATGGAGATAACCCAGTTCCCGAAGGTCACTATCGAGTATCTCGGCAACAAGGAAAACGCAAAGGACTAAAGCTTTAAAATAGTGAAAAAGGGGGATGCTCCTTTCAGGGGCATGGTCGTGGATATGAAAATAAACACCAGAGATTTCGGCTGCGTTGAAGCGGACGAAAAGGATATTATTACATTTGTAAAGCCTATCCTCGGCTTTGAGGACTACAGGCATTTTATCATGCTTTACGATGATGAGATAGGCAGCGGTTTTGCATGGCTCCAGTCGGTAGAGGAGCAGCAGCTTTGCTTTGTTATGGCTAATCCTGCGCTGCTGGGAAAGGAATACGCTCCCCGTATTCCCGACGACTGCTTAGAGGCGCTTGGAGGAGAGGTCACGGAAAAGTGGCTTATGTCTGTCATAGGAAGCGATATTTCTGCGGCAACGGTAAATCTGAAAAGCCCTGTGGTTTTCAATATGAATAAATTCGTGGGTGCGCAGGTGGTCTGCGAGGACGATCTGCCCATAAAATACGGATTGTTTTCAGGGAAGGAGTCAGATTGATATGCTTATTCTTTCCAGAAAAAAAGGCGAAGCTGTTCTCATAAACGGCGACACCGAGATAACTATTCTTGAAATTTCGGGCGACAAGGTAAGGATAGGAATTAATGCGCCCAAGGAAGTTAGCGTTCTGCGCTCGGAGCTTAAAAAGACCGAGGAGCAGAACAAGAGCGCAGCTGCGTCGGTATCGCCCGAGGTGCTTGCACAGCTTTTGAAAAACAAATAAAAAATACGGGCATACACGGCTTGCACTGTGAAATGCGGCAAGCGGTGCGCCCGTTGTGTTTTATTATGAGGCTGTCAATAGTATACGGCTGATTTGCTGAGTCCTTTGTTTAGCTGGGAAACGCCCTTCTGACGGATGTAATCAAGCAGCTCATCGTGGCTGCTGCGGTTTATCTTGTTTATGTTGTAAACATATTTGGCTCCGCTTTTGTTTTTGCCGAACAGCATACCGTCGTTGGCGTATTTAAGCTCCACATAGGTGGATTCGCTGAATATGGGCTGTCCCGCAAGCAGCTTTATTTTTCCGTCGCCGTGTTCGGGAGAAAGATTTCCCGAAAGAACAAAAGAGGTGGCAGAGCAGCTTACTATCATGCAGGGGACATAGCTCTGAGGCGAAAACAGGTGGCTTTTGACCACTCTTGCATTTACGTTTGCGGGAACGTCGAACAGCCATTCGGCTTTTTCATACAGCACGGGAGTTGCAGGCTGTACCCTCATAAGCTTTTTTGAGGACAGGAAAACGGGTCCCGTGATTTTGAGAAAAGGCGCTCCGTTGATTTTTGCGACTATCGTTACGCTGCTGTTGAGCGGAAGGATAGGAACGAAATCGCTGAAAAATTCACAGGTCTTTGATTGGAGAGACACTCTTGCCAGGCCTTTGACATTGACTTTATCATAATAAAGCACAGCTTCTAGGTTTTGCAGATTCATAGCTGGAAATCCTTTCAATAAGAATAATGGGGCAACACTGCAAATCGCCATTTGAGGTATTTGTACTATGTTGTCTTATCAGATATAATTATAACAAACTGCCGGGCAAAAATCAAGTGCGGCAAAAGAAAAGAGGGATAATTTTGAACCGGGATATTGAAATGATCTGCGGATTGCTTGATGAAATGAAAAAGCTTCTGGTGGATTTTGAAAAGGAAACGATAGAGATACTTTCATGCGACGCCGACAGCATAGAGGGACATACCGAATGTAGGGTGAATATCACCGGAGAGCTTGACGTTATTATACGAAAGATAGACGATATCTGCGATAATATGGAAAACGGCGCCGCAATAAGAAAAATAATCAGAAACGTTTCAGCTTATACCGATGTGAGCGGTGACGAGGAAGAGATATTCTTAAAGGCTCAGGAGATATTTTCGCTGCTCAACCGCATAAAGGATTCGGACGTTCAGGCTGTTGACAGGATAAACCTTGAAAAAGAGCTGCTTATGAAAAAGATAAGAGAGGCTAATCAGGGTCAGCAGGCAAAGGCTGCGAAATTCTCGGTGGGCGTTGACGACGGGGTGAAAAAACACTTCACCCGTGAGAAAAAAACAATATAATTTGTCGGCAGGCTGTTGAATTTTGTGCATTATGACCGATATATAAATTAAGGGGCAGTGTGCCCTTGGCAGAATAAGCATATAATACGGTCGGCAGCAGGCTTGCGCCGACGTAACGGAATATATATAAAGCGTTTTACAGAAAGGTGCGGATAGTATGAAAATATCTTCTGACAGCTCAAGTACATATACAGATGCGTCCTACTCCAATTTAGGTTTTTCGGGACTTTCTTCGGGAATAGATACCGAAAGCATGGTAAAAAGTATGCTTTCAGGCTTGCAGACCAAGATCGACAAGCAGAACCAGCAGAAGCAGCAGCTTTTGTGGAAGCAGGAAATGTACAGAGACGTTATTTCCAAGATCAATTCCTTCCAGAGCAAGTATCTGGATCTGACTTCAAATACCAGCCTGAGAACAAATGGATTCTTCAATCAGATGACTACCGAGAGCAGCAGCTCCGCCGTAAAGATCTTAAGCTCTTCTTCGGCTTCACAGGGAGATCTTAGCGTTCAGGTGGCTCAGCTGGCAACTGCTTCAAAGGTGACTTCCGGCAAATTCAGCAGCGGAAGCATTGATATCGACCTTAATTCCATTACCGATAATCTTGACGAGTATTTCTCCACTCCCGAACAGAACATTACGTTTACCGTTGGTTCGGGCGATACTGCGCAGAAGCTGAGCGTTAATCTGTGCGCTGCGGAAAATCTTGACGGCGAGGGCAATCCTTCCATCGAGAAGATGGTTGAGAACATCAATGCGCAGCTTTCACAGGCTTCAATGGATATAAAGCTCACTATCGGAGACGAAAACAAGATAACGGTGGAAAGCACCTCCGACGAGCCGCAGGAGTTTACTCTTTCGGGAAGCTCTAGTGCTCTTTCCACTCTGGGACTGAAAGCCTATACTTTCAACGATGATAACGAATACAAGCTTGAATCCACCACGGCGGCTGACGCTTCAAGACTGCTCAACACACCGCCTGAAAAAGCACAGTTCACAATGAGCCTTGACGGCGTTTCTAAGACTATCACCATTGAAAACGGCGACGCTGACAGCGTTTTGGAGTCCTTTAAGTCGCAGGTGAAAAAGGCGTTTGGTTCAAGCGTTACATTTACCGATAACGGCGACGGCACTGCTTCGCTGACTGCAAGAGCAGGTCAGACGCTGAGCGTTTCGGGCGACAACAGCTCGGTGGTAGGCATAGAGCCGGGCTCCTGCACACGTCTTACCACAAGCACAAAGCTTTCCGACCTGGGCATGAGCGATTACAGCTTTACAGTAAACGGAAAGAGCTTTGATTTTACGGGAGATACTACCGTAAGCGACGTTATCAAGGCGGTAAATTCCTCTGACGCAGGGGTAACGATGATATACAACACCCTCAGCGACAGCTTTTCAATGACTGCAAATTCTACAGGCGAGGGCTTCGACATTGAAATGAGCGGAGCTGTTGCAGACAAGTTCTTTGCAAATTCCACCTTCACAGCCGGACAGAATGCTGTTGTGAATGTTGACGGAACGACTATCGAGAGAACTTCAAACACCGTCACCATAAACGGAATGACCATGGAGCTTAAAGCTACCACAGGCAATTATTTCGATGAAAACGGACAGCTTATGACCGCAGCCGACGGAAAGCTTGCAGATGCCGACGGCAAAACGGACGACGCAGCTCAGCTTTCTTCGGTGAGGAATACAGACGAGATAGTTAAGACTATCAAGAGCTTTGTTGAGGATTATAATTCGCTTATCAAGGAGCTTAACGAGCTTACCCACGCTTCCAAGACATATAGAGAATACGCTCCGCTGACCGACGCTCAGAAGGACGAGATGAAGGATTCGGAGATTACCGCATGGGAGAAGAAGGCTCACGAGGGTCTGCTCAGCGGCGACAGCGATATATCAAGCTTTTTGCAGTCTATGAGAAAGACTGTTTACTCAAAGGCTGACAGCGGTTTCTCGCTTGCAATGTTCGGCATTGATTCTTCCTCCGACTGGAAGGATTACGGAAAGCTTGAAATAGACGAAAAGGCTTTGACGGAAGCTCTTGAAGCAAATGCAGACGATGTTATAAGCACATTTACTTCGGTTGCCAACAATCTTAACACAGCCTGCAAGAACGCTGCCAACACCAGCCTTGCTTCACCGGGAAGACTTGTTACTATTGCCGGTGTTAAGGGCAAGGTAAGCGACAAGAACAATAACATTCAGTCACAGCTGGACGCAATTGCCGAAAAGCTTGAAAGACTTCAGGAGCAGTACGACCAGCAGAAGGATAGATACTGGAAGCAGTTCAACTCCATGGAAACTGCGCTTTCAAACATGAATTCCACCAGCACATATCTTGCTCAGATGCTGGGCGGCTGATTTGAGGGGTGATATATATGGCTATGAATCCGTATAAAAAATATCAGGAGCAGTCGGTTGCGACCATGACTCAGGGAGAGATGCTCAATCTTCTTTATGAGACCTGTTCAAAGAGACTGAATGCAGGAGTAATGTACATCGAGGAGAAAAGATACGACCTTGCCAATGAAAATCTTCAGAAGGCGCAGAGGATAATAACCTATCTCAACAATACTCTTGACAGAAAGTACGAGATATCTCAGAACCTTTCATCTCTTTATGATTATTTCAACGAGCAGATAATCAAGGGAAATATACATAAGGACACCGCCGTTATCAAGGAGATAATCCCCATGATAGACGATCTGGGTAAGACCTTCAAGCAGGCGGAAAAGCTGGCTCGCCAGCAGAATGCATAAATAATGACAGCCCGACGGAACGTTGTTTCTGCCGGGCTTTTTTGTAATTGGACATAAAAATAAAAATTTACCTCTTTCCCCCTTGATTTTTTCGTCGCTATAATATATAATAGTAAATGAAGCTGTTAAAATAATAACAACAGCAAAATCTATGCAAATATCGGGCGGCTGTCCCGAAAATTTTAATGAGAGGATGTCTATATTATGGCAGGTTTAAACAAGGTTACGGTTGACGACATTAACGTTAAGGGAAAGAAAGTCCTCGTAAGAGTTGACTTCAACGTTCCGCTTAAGGACGGCGTTATCACAAACGATAACAGAATCACTGCGGCTCTTCCTACTATCAAAAAGCTTGTTGCCGACGGCGGCAAGGTAGTACTCTGCTCACATCTGGGCAAGCCTAAGAATGGTCCTGAGGATAAGTTCTCACTGGCTCCGGCTGCTGCACGTCTTGCAGAGCTTCTTCCCGAAACAAAGGTTACATTCGCTAAGGATGACGCTGTTACAGGCGAAAACGCTAAGGCTGCTGTTGCAGCTATGAACGACGGCGAGATCGTTGTTCTTGAAAATACAAGATTCAGAGGCGCTGAGGAAACAAAGAACGGCGAAGACTTTGCTAAGGAGCTTGCAGAGCTGGTTGACGGCGAAGTATTCGTAATGGACGCTTTCGGTTCCGCTCACAGAGCTCACGCTTCAACAGCAGGTGTTACAAAGTTCGTTAAGGAAACTGCTGTTGGCTACCTCATGCAGAAGGAGATCAACTTCCTCGGCAACGCTGTTGAGGATCCTGTAAGACCTTTCGTTGCAATTCTCGGCGGCGCTAAGGTTGCAGACAAGCTCAACGTTATCAACAATCTTATCGAAAAGTGCGATACTCTTATCATCGGCGGCGGTATGGCTTACACATTCCTGAAGGCTCAGGGCAAGGAAGTTGGTACTTCACTGGTTGACGATACAAAGATCGATTACTGCAAGGAAATGATCGAAAAGGCTGCAGCAGCAGGCAAAAAGCTGCTTCTCCCTGTTGATACTACAGTTGCAGCTGCTTTCCCTGATCCTATCGACGCACCTATCGATGTAGAGGTAGTTGAGTCTATCCCTGCTGAAAAGATGGGTCTTGATATCGGTACAAAGACAGCAGAGCTTTATGCTGAGGCTGTTAAGTCCGCTAAGACTGTTGTTTGGAACGGTCCTATGGGCGTATTTGAGAACCCTGTACTTGCTAAGGGTACTATCGCTGTTGCTAAGTCCCTCGCTGAGACAGACGCTACAACTATCATCGGCGGAGGCGATTCTGCTGCTGCTGTTATCCAGCTTGGATTTGCAGACAAGATGAGCCACATCTCAACAGGCGGCGGAGCTTCACTTGAGTATCTCGAGGGTAAGGTTCTTCCCGGCATTGACGTTATTGCTGATAAATAATCTCAGGGCAAAATAAAAGCCCTGCATTTGTCCCAATTCTTTATTCGGATATTGGAATAACTGCCGTACCGCCTTTTGCGGTTCGGTATAAGACAAAACAAATTTCGGGGCAGACGTGTTTTCGTCGCCCCGTTTTTTGGGAATGGATAATATTTATGAACCATATGTTTTACAGCATGGCTTTGCTTTCCTCCGCTGCCGAAGAGGAGGATATGTGGATAAGCAAGGCGGGATTTTTCGACAGCTATATGAACATAGTTGCGATAGTGCTTATCGTGGTGGGACTGGCGATAATCTATTTCGGCGTGAAGTTGCTGAGGGGATATACCTTTCACCCCGACGAAACTGAGGTCATCGTCAAGGACGAAGGCTTTGTGACCATAAATGCCGACATTGCAGAAAGACGTCAGACCGAGATCCCAAACTATTCGGCTTCCGCACAGGGCAAGGGAAACGACCTGTTTAAGGAAATGAGGATAGTTTACACCGTTGACGGCGTGGAATATTCCGAGTGGGTAAGCGATTACGGCGAGGATATGTACAGGGACAGCGTTCCTATCAAGTACGACCCCGAAGACCCCAAGGGTTTTTACGTCTGCGAAGGTGACGACGATTTTAAGGGTATCCCCGATGAAAACGGAGACCTTGACGGCAACGAGGACGACGAGGAGGAGACCGACGTTCAGAAAAACGGCGTTGGCATCGTGGTGCTTATTGTGGGAGCGCTTATCATTGCGGTAGGCGGCGGAATACTTATTGATTATTTCGGAAGATAAAAATTAATTTTAAAGGAGCTAGTTTATTATGAAAAAGTCAGCTAGAAAGGCAATTATTGCAGGAAACTGGAAAATGAACAAGACCCGTCCCGAGGCTAAGGAGCTTCTCGAAGCTATCAAGCCCCTCGTTGCAAACGCAGAAGGCAAGGTGGAGGTCATTGCCTGCGTTCCTTTCACAAACCTTGAGACCGCTGTAAACACCACAGCAGGCTCCAATGTAAAGGTAGGCGCAGAGAACGTTCACTTTGAAAAGAGCGGCGCATTCACAGGCGAAATTTCCGCTGATATGCTCACAGAGCTTGGCGTTGAGTACGTTGTTATCGGTCATTCCGAGAGACGTCAGTATTTCGGCGAGACAGACGAGACCGTTAACAAGAGAACAAAGGCTGCTCTTGCTGCAGGTCTCAAGCCTATCGTATGCGTAGGCGAGCTTCTCTGGGAGAGAGAGTGCGGCATTACCGAGGAAGTTATCGCACGTCAGATAAAGCTCGATCTTTACGATGTTTC
>JBJERD010000187.1:0-2651 GCA_051882095.1 Oscillospiraceae bacterium | reverse complement strand
AAGGCTCAAATTGAAGTCACGCACGGAGGGCGTGATTCAAACCCAGCAAGCTCGGTATCTCCGCATTACAATTTCTCAGAAATTAAATGTTCCGATACAATGCTTGCAAGAGGGACACCCCTTGAACCCCGAACAAAAGGAGATGAGAAAAATAGCAGAGATCGAACCGCATAATCGGTATATGCAGATACGCCTCACCGAAGCAGAATACGAAGCTATCGAGCGCAAGTTTCGCAACAGCGGTCTGAGGTCACGGAGCGAGTTTATCAGGGCTATGATCTTTGAGGGATATATAGTCAATTTTGATGAGGAGAAGTTTGATAAGATTTACAGGCTTGTCGGAAGTATTTCCAACAACATCAATCAGATAGCCGTGAGAGCGAACAGCACGAACAACGTGTATACCGAAGACATCGTGAACATCAAGGAGGGGCAGGATAAGATTTGGCAATTACTAAACTCTTTGCAATCAAAACTACTGAGGTTAAAGCGTTAGCCTATATCGCCAACCCTGAAAAAACAGACGGCGGCAGACTGATCTTCACTTACGGGTGCAGCTCTGATCCTGCACAGGCAAGCAGAGATTTTGAAGCAGTCCGTGCAGGAGGAACGGGCTTGAATACTGTCCTCTCTCAGCACTTTATTCAGAGCTTTAAGCCTGGTGAGATCACGCCCGAAAGAGCTTTGGAAGTAGGCAAGGAACTTTGCGAAAAATTCCTCAAGGGCGAATACCAATACTTTCTCGCAATCCATACCGATACCGACCATACACATCTGCACGTTATCTTCAATAATGTGAACCGAAAAAACGGCAGAACTTTCGAGACCAATATGAATCAGGGCAAGGTCAAGGAACGTGCGTGGAAGAAGCTTATTGACCTGTCGGACGAAGTATGCAAACGACATCATCTGGATGTTATCGAACACCCCGAAAGAACGAAGGGCAAGAGCCATTGGGAGTGGGATATGAACCGTCAAGGGCTATCGTGGAAAGCCAAGCTGAAATACACGATAGATCAGGTTGTGAAAGCAAGCGAGGACTTCGATGATTTTATCAGGAAGTGCGCCGAGTATGGTGTGCTTGTTGAGTACAATCCAGACCACAAGATCGACCTGAAATTTATGCTTTCGGAGCAGAAAGAACGCAATCCGAGAGCCAAGATGACTCGTGCCCGAACACTCGGCTGGTACTATGAAACACGGCAGATCAAAGACCGCATCGCTCAGTATCACGGAGTTATGATCTACACGCCGAGGACAAAGGTCAGAGTTATCACAAAGAAGCCACCGAACAAGTTCGTTCAGGACGCTATCGACCGTGGCAATATGAAGCTCGCCAGTATCGCAAAGAATGTGATAGCCGAGTACGGTGCCCCGCCTGATCAGATACGGCAGGCGGCAATATCGGAATACGCTCACAGCCGAGGACTTCTCTCCGAGCTGAACACCATGAAAACTGAGATTGAGGACTTGCAGGTGAAGCTGAAAGTCCTGCGGAAATACCGCAAGCTGAAAGTATACGGCGAGGAGTTGAAAACTCTCAGCGGAAGTGCTGCGAAGAAGTACCGCCGTGAACACAGTGCAGAGCTTACCGAGTACGGGCAAATCCGCACTAAGGTATTGGAGCTTTATCCCTCCGGTCATATCCCGACCGTGGAGAGCCTGGACAAAAAAATAAACGCCCTTATACAAGAGCGTTCATTGAAGGATCAGCAGTTTCGTGAAGCGGACAAGCGGGCGCGTGACCTTGCCGACGCACAGCGTACCATTGAGGAGTTTCTTCGTCAGGAACGCAGCGAACAGCAACAAGACCGCAAGCGTAAAAAGAATGGGGATTTGGAGTGATTACAAGAGCCATTTTTCCCGTAGTTCTACTTCATAATCATCACCAAGTTCCATGACAATCCGATAATATGCTTGTTTTGCTCTTTCAATAAAGTCGGCTTGCTCTTGTTCTGACCACAGAAGCGGATTCGGAGGATACTCCCAATCCAATGCTTCATCGTGTTTATTGATAAGATACTCAAGCTCATTTTTCAAATTGTCAGAAAGAGGTAAACTATCAAGCTCGATTGGATAATCATATTTCTCACGGGCAGCATCATTTACACTCCATAAGCAGATACCGCTGCCCCAATCATACATATATTTCAAAGCATATTTTGCCATATCATTTCTCTCCATGATTAGCCTTGTATTCTTCCAACGCCGTGAGCAACAGCTTATTCACGCTCATACCCTGAGACTCTGCATAAGCCTTGATCGCATCACGCTCCTCGGCGGACACATACAGCTTCAGCGTTTTGTAATTTGCTTTGGCATACTGAGCGTTTGAGGATATTTTCTTGGAACGAGCCTGCTTCTGCTGGCACTCCTTACAATACTTCTGAGAGCCTGCCGTCACCGTATAGGTCTTTCCGCAGAGGGAGCAGACCTGTTCGCTGCCGATCGCAACAGCTTCTCCGGCTTGCTTCTTCTCCTTGTATGCCCTGTTCCGCATGACCTGAGCCTTGTCACGGCAGTAGATGCAGTATTTCGCTCTGCTTGACGGAGACTCAAACTCCATTCCGCAGATCTGGCAAGTGTGCTTATACATCAGATCACCCCTTGATTGGTTATTACAGCTATTCTATCACATTAGTGGGGATATG
>JBJERD010000186.1:0-2660 GCA_051882095.1 Oscillospiraceae bacterium | reverse complement strand
CGCCTGTAACGGTGTAACAAATGTTTGAAGCTGCCTGCTTAACTTCATCGGTCTGCTTTTCAAACTTAATAGTAACAGAATCGCCTGTTACAAATTCGGAAGTATCAGCGGAGAAAACAAGACCATCATAGACAAAACCACCGGTATCCTTGGATGTAAAGCTAGCACCTGTTCCGCCAACCTGTGTCCATGTGCCCTTACCAGCGTCAGTGCCTGTGCTTGCTGTGTAAGTAAAGGTTACAGTCTCGTCCTTAGCAATGCTGCCCTTAGCTTCGCCTACCTTGAAATCGGACGGACCAAGTTCAAGAGCGCTTCTCTTGTTGTTAATGCTTGTGTAGTCGAACTTGCCGCCTACTGCTCTTGTGCCGTCAGCCATTGTGCCGCCGTTGAGCATTACAGTACCGTTGAAGTCGGTATCAGCGATCTGGTCGAGCTCGTCGTTGAGCTGGTTGAATTCGAGCTGGATAGCGTCGCGGTCAACCTCGGTCTGATATGTACCGTTAGCAGACTCGGTAGCAAGCTCCTTCATTCTCTGCAGAATGGAGTGGGACTCCTGGAGAGCGCCCTCAAAGGTCTGGATCATGGAGATACCGTCCTGAGAGTTTCTCTTAGCCTGGTTCAGACCACGGATCTGGGATCTCATCTTCTCAGAAATTGCCAGACCTGCAGCGTCGTCGCCAGCGCGGTTGATTCTGTAACCAGAAGAAAGCTTTTCAGAAGACTTCTTCAGACCAGCTACGTTTGTGTTCAGCTTGTTGTACGCGGAAAGCGCGTTCATGTTGTGCTGTACTACCATTCCCATAGTAATATCCTCCTTGAATTTACGCGCCTCTGTTTCGGAATCATTCCTGTGAGGCGGTTGGTTAAAGTAATAGTGTTTCCGTCAGCCCTTATGTACACTGAGGCTTCGTGGATTTTTAGCTTTTCAGCTATCACGTATATTATATCGGACGGCTTTTAAAAAACTTTAGCATTTTCCGAAAAATTTTTTAAATTTTTTATATTTTTTTGTATAAATTTTGGTTATCTGCTCAGGAGTTAATTTCATGTTAGGTGACAAAAATGAGAAAAGCACAAAAGCAGCTTATACTTGAAATAATGGATTCACTCCACGAAGCCCACCGCCAGATAAAAAAACGTCTGTCCACCGGTCAGCCTGGTGAAGCTAAAGCGCTCATGGCTGAGTGTCAGGATATTGCCGTCCAGATCGGCACCAGTATTGACGACTCCGAGGGCGACGGCACAAATGCAGTACATTATTTAGAAAAATACTGCGAAGCCCTGTATCAAGTTCATGAGAATGTAATTACCGATATGACCGCAGACAACGCGTTCCATATTTTAGAGGAAAACCTGAATACTACCGAGAAAAGTGTAAAAAATGAGATAAAAATAAAGCTGGAGATTGTATTTATGCCTTATAAAACCAGCATGTGGGATTCTCTGGAAAGTATCTGGCGCGCAGCAGACGCCGACCCCGACTGCGAAGCGTATGTTGTGCCCATTCCATATTATGAAAGAAATCCAGATCACAGCTTTGGTGATTTCCATTATGAAGGAAAGGATTTCCCTGAAGATGTCCCCGTGACCCATTACGAAAACTACGATCTTGAAGAAAGAAAACCAGACATAATATATATTCACAATCCCTACGACGATGCGAATTATGTCACAAGTGTCGATCCAAGATTTTATTCCGCCGAGCTGAAAAAACATACCGAAATGCTGGTGTACGTCCCCTACTTTTTCTGGAAAGAGGTAGACCCCTCTGATACCGCCGAAGTAAAAAGAACATCTCTTTTCTGTATACCAGCCGCGGTATCCAATATTGACCGCTTTTTTGCTCCGTCGGAAAACCTTCGGCAGCTCCACATACGGGCATACCTCTCAAAGTTTGGCAATAACAAGGCAATGCAGCTAAAGGCTGAGAAGAAATATGTAACAGCAGCATCTCCCAAAACAGATAAGCTGCTAGCTATGACAAGCGAAAACACTCACATACCGCCGGAATGGGCAGAAAAATGCGCCGGAAAAAAAGTTGTTTTCTATAACACAGCGATATTCGGCTTGCTGAATTTCCCGTCGGAATATATCGACAAACTTCGCCGCGTCTTGAAATTTTTTCGCAGCAGGGAAGACTGCGTACTGCTGTGGCGGCCGCACCCGCTTATCGAAAGCACAATAAACAGCATGACACCTGCGCTCCGCAACGGATATCTGAAGCTGAAAAACCAGTTCATCTCCGAGAACAAGGGAATTTATGACGAAACACCGGACACTTTCAAAGCTATGTATCTCAGCGATATGTTCTACGGAGATTACAGCTCAATAAGCACCCAGTTTGAGCTTCTGGGGCTTCCGGTACTGTTTCAGAATCCCTCAGACGATGAAATGACAGCTCTTGAAGACATGCTCAACAACTGCCAAAAGAAAGTGATGAAGCCGCTAAGCGCTGATTATATCCCGAACGGCACGAAGATCCACAAGCTCATAAAAGATCAGGTAATATAACAAATGCCACATAATACAAGGCTTCTGACGGAGGAAAAGAATATGCTTTTATCGATCGGAATGATAGTAAAGAATGAGGAAAAATATCTTGACCGCTGCCTTTCGGCGCTGAAGCCCATTCTTGACAATATCGACAGCGAGCTTATCAT
>JBJERD010000185.1:0-18288 GCA_051882095.1 Oscillospiraceae bacterium | reverse complement strand
GAGCGACGATGGGGCTTTGCCCCCGAAGTCTTGCGAGTTTTTCGAGCAAGACTTTTCCCCTCACAAGCCCTCTAGCGCCGGGCTTGAGCCTGCGCTTTAATTTTTGATGCTTTTTCACACCTGTCAATTGTCAACTGAGCATCATTTTCCAACGCAGAATTTCGAGAACACCTCATCCACTACCGCTTCGGTGGCTTTTTCGCCCGTCAGTTCAAGCAGCGACTGTGCTGCATAGTCTATTGTCACGGTAACAGCGTCAAGGGTCTCGCCCATGTTAAGGCTGTCAAGTGCAAGCCTCAGATTGGAAAGAGCCTTTTCTGCGCAGTTTTTCTGACGCTCGTTGGCGAATATGGTAGAATCGGCGTCATAGCCCGTCAAAGCGAATATTTCCTCGCAGGCGCTGCGTATCTCCTCCGCACCCTCGCCCTTGGCTGCGGAAATCTCCAGCACATAGTCGGTATATTTTTTGAAGAACGATTTATCCGCCGCCGACGGAAGATCGCTTTTGTTAAGCACCACGATAAGGTTTTTATCAAGCTCGCTTACATAGTCAAGAAGCTCCATATCCTCATCGTCAAGCTGCATTGAGCTGTCGAACACGGCTATGACCAGTGCGCAGCCGTCTATCTTCTTTTTTGCAAGGTCAACACCCAGCTTTTCCACCACATCGTCGGTGCTGCGTATTCCTGCCGTGTCGGAAAGCCTTAAAACAAGCTCTCCAAGCTTTGCCGTTTCTTCTATGACGTCTCTTGTCGTTCCTGCAACGTCGGTAACTATCGACCGCTCATAGCCCAGCAGAGTGTTCATAAGCGTAGATTTTCCCACGTTGGGCTTTCCTGCGATGACCGTATCCACTCCGCTGCGCAGAAACATTCCGCAGTCGTAGTCTTTCAGTATCTTTGAAAGCTCTCCTATGGCTTTCTCTAAGCTGCTCCTTAATGCCGTTTCCTCTATTTCGGGGAGATCCTCTTCGGGATAATCCACCCATGCGGCAAGCTCGCCAAGGATTTTCACAAGGTCGTTTCTCACCGCCGAAATGCTTTTGAAAAGCCTGCCCTCACGGGTAAGCCGAGCCGAGCGCAGCGAATACTCTCCCTGCGCCGATATCATATCCATCACCGATTCCGCCTGAGTGAGCGAAAGCTTGCCGTTAATAAAAGCTCTTTTTGTAAACTCGCCTCTGTCGGCAGGCTGGCAGCCGTTTTCAAGACAAAGTCTCAGCACCTTTTTTGTAATATAAACTCCGCCGTGACAGGATATTTCCACCGTGTCCTCGCCTGTATACGACTTTGGCGCACGGAAGACGGTAATCAGAACGTCGTCGACAGTTTCGCCTGTGGCAGGGTCTGCTATCCTGCCGTATGCGCAGGTATAGCCCGGCATTTGGGACACCATTTTATCCGCAGAAAAAGGCTTGAAAAGCTTTTCGGCAACGTTGACAGCCTTTTCGCCGCTTATTCTTATTACTGAAATTCCGCCCTCCGCCAGCGGAGTTGATATGGCACAGACAGTAGACATAATACCGACCTTTCGTTAATAACAGATTTTTCGGACACCCAGCCCATTATCCTTTTTATTATAGCACATATCGCAGCCAAAGGCAACACCGAAAAAGCCTGCTGTTCACAAAAAAAGACGAACACACCGCCCTCTGACCGAGAACAGCACATTCGCCTGTAATTAATATATTCCGTTTATCAGACCAGCGTTTTTGAGAAGCCTTTTTCCTCAACCGCAAGAATGGGATAGCCTTTCAGATAGGGCTTTACATACTCGGGGTGCTTTTCAGCCTCGGCAAATATCTCCTCGGATATCTCCTCGCAGGTCTTTTTGATATCCTCCATTTTCCGTGAATTGACTACGGGGCAAACGGGGGATAATGTTATTACCTTGGTGCCGTTGAAATTCATGATGCGGAAAGGCCATATCTTGCAGTCAAATGGCTTCTCCGAGCCTAAAATACAGCCGTTGTCGCTGTCAAGAAGAGAGCAGTAATACAGATCGACCTCAGGCTCCTTTTTCATTTTGAGCAGAAAGTGTTCGTCACGCTTTACAAACTCCTGATCGGGCTTGAAGTCCTGCAATATCTGATTGGCTTTATCTCTTGTAATGACCGGAGTTTCCCAAAGGTCATAGCTGTCGAAAGAGCAGCACAGTTTACATTTGGCGCACTCATCAGGTGAAAGCAGATTTTTCAGCATATTTTTTACCGTCCTTTACGTTGCAATTTAATTATTCATATTAATTGTAACACAAAAAATTAAAAAATGCAACAGCTTAGGACAAAAAATTCTAAAAAGTGCAAAGAAAAATTATCCTCGCAGATTTTTGGGCGGTTTTTCGCCTCAGACTGTCGAAAAAACATACTCATGCACAGCATAAGGAAAGTCCTCTGTTGCCGGGCGTGAGTCTGCGCTTTTCACACCTATTTGAAAATATAATATATCAGCCCGTAAACAACGCTTGCGAGAGTTCCGTAAAGAATAACCGGACCCGAAATAATAAATATCTTCGCTCCCAGCCCCAGCACAAAGCCCTCTGTTTTAAATTCAATTGCAGGTGCGACCACCGAATTTGCAAAGCCCGTAATAGGTACAAGAGTTCCTGCGCCGCCGTGCTTTGCTATCCTGTCATAAAGTCCGAAGCCTGTGAGGATAGCCGAAAGCAGGATAAGCGTGATAGATGTTGCCGTTCCTGCGTTTTTCTCCGACAGCCCGTAATAAGAATACATATTGAGAAAAGCCTCGCCTATCATACAGATAAGTCCGCCGATAGCAAAAGCCTTTGGGATAGTGATATACCACTTGGTTTTCTCCGACGCTTCCTTATACATTTGAGAATACTGCGATTTGCTCAGTTTGATATCCATGTTCGTTCCTCCGATTTTTAAGACGGCTCACCGCCCTGATTACGGTTATTGTCTGCAAAAAAATCGGGAATATTCAGAAATTGAAGATAAACGTCTTAAACTGTTTTGTTCAGAGCATAAAAAAGCAGCCGGGAGTCACACCCGGCTGCGATCATGTTATTTAAGCTCCCGAATATGCTTTATTCTTCGGAAGATAAGACATACTGCCACTCCTGCTATTCCTATTACAAAGTACAGAAAAGCTGCGCCTGAGCCTTTGCCCGTACCGAACAGCGTTGTCAGAAGACGGCTTGATGTGTTCTCCATAAGCGGCTCGAACAGCCTGTCAACAAGCAATCCGCCTAAAAAATACCCCAGAGGTATCGTGAAAAATTGCAGCGTATTTCTTGCCGAATACACACGTCCCAGCATTTCGGCAGGTATCTTCGTGCGGAATATCACGTCCATATTTGCGTTCATAAGCGGAATAAAGATCCAGCCCATTACTGCGCCTGCACACCATACAAAAGGGCTGTCACCAAATGCCAGCAGGAAATTTTCCGTGCTCATTGAAAAAAGCAGGCAGTTGCAGATAACTCTGACTCTGCTTTTGGGCGCAGGAGCCAACGTTGCTATCACGCTGCCTGCAAGAGCGGCTATACCAACGCAGGCATTTACCGCTCCCAGAACGGTCTCGCTGCTTTTTGATAAAACCATGGCAGGCAAAGCCGCTTCGTATATCGAAGCGATAAAATTAATTGCCGCCAAAAACAATATCAGCCACAGTATCCCTTTATTGGCTTTAAGATAACAAAGTCCGCTTTTTGCCGTCTGAAAAACGCTCTCGTTTTTCTCGTCCTTTCTTTCAGGCTCGGGTATCCTGATAAAAAGCAGCAGTAGGATAAATGCTGTAAAAAAGGTTATCAGATCAAAAGCGATGACCGCTTCTACTCCTGCCAGAGCTGTAAGAGCCGTGGCAAACACCGGCGTCAGAATAGTCACCAGTGAATTTGAAAACGACCTCATTCCGCTTGTTTTCTGATAATGCTTTTTCGGCGTAAGCATAGTTACAGCAACGTCTGAGGCAGGCTGCTGAACAGTATTCATAAGACCGTTCAGAGCATTGAGCACATACAAATGCCATACCTGCAAACTGCCTGTTTTCAGCAAAACAAGCACCGCAACGGTACACATTGCCGCAAAGCTGTCGCAAACAAGCATTACAGCCTTCTTGTTCCACTTATCGCTTATGGCACCGGCGAAAATACTCATGACAACATACGGCGCATATGAGCAGATAGTCAGCATTGCCGTTGTCAGCGCAGAACCGCTGTCGTTGTAAAGCCATATCACCAGTGCAAAATTGGTCATAGCGCTTCCCAGAGCGGAAAGCGACTGCGTAAGCCAGAGAATAATAAATAATTTCAGTTCTTTTAAAGTGTTCATAATACCTTGCTCCTTTGATTTTTGTTGTCAGAATCCGATCATCAAAAATGCAAGGTATGACGGATAAACTATATCTCCATGCAGTCCGTCATTCCTCGCATGGAGCAGCGTCAATACAAAGTATCATTTTTTCTCCTCTCTATACTATATTATTATCATTGTTTGTTATGACTTATAGGTTTACCCCAGAAGTGTTTTAGCTTTCAGCAAAGCCAGCTGAGTCTTTGCGTCGGGGATCTCGTTGTTCATCACCATTTCCACAGCCTTTTCAAAAGGCATTTTTATCACGTCGATAAACTCGCCCTCGTCAAGATCCTGCTCTCCGAAGGTAAGCTCTCTTGCAAGATACATATGGATTATCTCCGTATCATATGCAACGGTGGGATACAAACAGCCAAGATATTCAAACGAACCTGCCTGCGCTCCTATCTCTTCTTTAAGCTCTCTTATTCCGCAAAGACGATGGTCTTCGCCCTTTTCAAGCTTTCCTGCCGGTATCTCCAGCAGCACCTGCCGGAAAGGATATCTGAACTGCTTTACCATGTATACCTCGCCCTTTTCGTTTATGGGAACAACGCATACTCCGCCGGGGTGATTGATAAGCTCTCTGGTGGTTATCTTGCCGTCCTCAAGCTCTACCTTGTCTACCGACAGGTCAATCACTCTTCCGCTGAAAACCTGCTCGCCCGATATTTTTTTCTCGCTCAAATGCATATAGACCTACCTCCGTTAATTATCCTGTGAATTGTTTTCCGCATTTGCAGCCTCAGCCTCCGAGGGCTTTGCTGCTGCCTTTTTTCTGAGAGCGTATCCTACCGCAATGTATGCGATCAGAATTCCTGCTCCCACAAAGGTTATTATCCTGCCCTCCGCAAGACCTGCCGTCTTATATCGGAATGTAATGGTGTTATCTCCCGACGGACACTTTACCGCCATAAAGCCGTATGATACCTTTTCTATCTCGGCAGGCTCGCCGTTTATCTCGGCTGTCCAGCCTTTTTCATATGGTACGCTGAAAAATACCAGCTTTGGGTCGTCAAGCTTTATCTTTGCGTCAAAGCCATTGGTGTCCTCTTTAAAATAGTAGCAGGACTCGCTTCGCTTCTGCATACAAAGCTCTTTATAGCTTTCAGTGTTCATATCGGAAAAATCATAGGTGTATTTCTGTAAGATATCGGAATATTTCTTCGCCTGCCTGTCGTCCAGCACCAGAGCTTTGAGCAGCAGCTGAGTTTTGTGAACCTCTGTGGCGTATTCCACTTCCTCGTTTGTGGTGTAATAATCATAGGTAAATCCCATTGGGATAAAATACTCGTTCTCGTAAATGTTAAAGCCGTTCTGAGTATCAACAAACTTAAAGCCCTCAAGGTTCTGAACATATTCGGACGGCTTGTTTTCTTTTTTGCCTCTGATCTGTTCGTCAGTCAGCTCCTTGAAATAATATTTTACCGAAAACAGTCCTCTCAGCGGATAAAGATTTGTATCCATTCTGGAAGCCACATCTCTCTGCTGACCGATAGAGGTGTAAAAGTCCATTATTGATGTAGGCACAACGCTGTGAAATGTCCTCATAGACGAAAGTCCCCAGAACATACACCAGTTGTCTACGTTTTCCGATGTGTCTATCCTGTAGAAATTGTTCTGCGAACCGGAAGTATCACCGTCCAGCTTTGCCATGTCAAGATTATCTGCGCCGTTTATTGCCCTGTCGATATAATCGGCGTTGTCGTCGCCCTGAGCCACTCCGTAAATGACCGAAGATGTCATGCAGATAATACAAGCCGCTGCGGTCATGAAGTTTACTACTCTGTACCAACGTTTTTTGCCCAGCTGATAAATGATAAAGAACAGCATCACCGTCATAAGAATAGTAACGATAGCCTGTATCCAGTAAAGCTCGATGTATTTAGGCACCTCGCCGAATACTATCTTATCCTTTTCCTTTTTAGGCAGACAGCCTATCAGCAGAAAGATCGAGCATATTACCGCCACGGGAACAAAGCCCTTTTTCAGATCCTCTCTGTTTTCCTCTATCAGCTTTGCGGTCATAAGGCACATTATAAGGATAGGCATATAGTACCATCTTGCATAGTAGCTGCTGTTGAAAAGCACATACGAAGCGTTAAGGACAGGTACGCACGCCATAACAGCACACACAAGGATCATTCTTGACATCCAGTGCTTTTTTCTTGTTCTCATGAAGGCGATTACTCCGCACATTGAGAACATAGGCAGATATCCTGCCATTGAAGCCCACCTTGCCTTGTCGGAGGTTAAGATGTTTACTCTTGCAGGCATATCGGGCAGCATGAAGAACGACTGGATTATTCTCGGTATACGGACGTTTTCGCTGTAGAAAACCATATCCAGTCCGAAAAGATAGCTTGTTACTCTGGGGTTTGTCACAACATCTATAACCGCAGGAAGCAGTATGCAAGCCGATACCATTACGCCCAGAACAGATTCAAGGGCAAGCAGACCGAATATCTTTATATTCATTCTGAAGCTCTTGTCCATGCAGCGTATGACGAAATAAATTATGGTGAACACTACCTCGCAGACGAAGAAGAAATAGCTTATGGAAGCGCATATCGCCACGGGTATTGCAAAGGCTCCCTTTTTGCCGTCCTGAGTGAGCAGCTCTAAGCCCAGCAGAAGCAGAGGGAAAAACGCCGTTGCGTCGTGGAAATGGTTAAAGAACACATTGTATATCTGAAATCCTGAAAAAGCATAGAGCATCGAACCCACAAAGCAGGCGTTGGGATTTTTCACAAACCGTCTGATATAAGCATAAGCGGTCAGCGCAGCAACGGCGGTTTTCAGCGCCAGCAGCCACGGCATAAGATAGGGGACTGCTTTCAGAGGAAACAGCGTGGAAAGCCAAAAAAACGGGCTGCCCAGAAGATAGAATGAATATGAGCCCACAAAATTTGCGCCAAGGTCTGTTCCCCAATCCCAGCCCATTGCGCCGTTTTTCACAGCCTCGTTGGCGTGATAATAGAACATCATCTGCTGGGAATTGAAATCTCCGTAATATAAGAATATACCCTTGTTAACTATCATGGAGGGAACAAACGACACCATCATTCCCACAAAAGCAACGACAAACACCATAAGGTATTTTTCCTTAGGTCTGCCTTGCGAAGCACGTTTTAAAAATCCTGTTTTTCCGTACATAAAATATTCTTGCCCGACGGCAGGAATATGCCCCCTTTCAGCTGTTTTATCTTTTTACAAATGTACATTATGAGTATATCACAGCGGACGGTAAAATTCAATAGCTGAGGTGAAATAAAAAAGTCTTTACCTTTTATAAGGTGTGATTTTTTCCTGTTTATAGCAAACAGACAAAAAAGGTTGACTTTTTTCCCGAAAAACTGTATAATTAATTATGTGTTTTTTGTTTATAACAAAGCATAAAAATGGAGACAAAAAACGAAACACAAAGAAAAAAACGATCGCACAAGCATTATCGGTCATCGGAGTGTGTAAACCGGTGAGCGGGAGAGATGGTCTTTGTTTTGCAGCAAGACCGAAAGGAACGGTTATTTTTATGGGTTATTCAAAAAGACTGACATCGCTGGCTATTGCGGCGGCGATGCTTATTCAGCCTGCTTTCGGCGTTTTCGCAGAAAGCTTTTCCGCTTCGGACAGTCAGACTGCGGAGGACGAAAAAACGTCTTCGGTGGTTTTAGAGGAGCATTTCATCAGCCAAGAGGCTGATGAGTTGAGCGGCTTCGTTTTTGAGGGGGACACTCTTCCCTGCTCTCAGAACGATCCTTCCTATCACAAATACATAAACAGCGTAGGAAAGGCAAGAGCGGCATGGGGTTCGGGAAACCTTGTTCATCAGTCAAGATTTGACGACTGCACAAAGGTCTACGGCATCGACGTAAGCTATTATCAGCAGTATATCGACTGGGAAGCCGTAAAAGCTTCGGGAATAAAATACGTTATCGTAAGAGCAGGCTACAGAGGCTACGGCAACGGCAAGCTTGTGCTGGACGACAACCTCCACTATTATATTCAGGGAGCGCAGGCGGCAGGTCTCAAGGTGGGAGCTTATTTCTTCACTCAGGCGATAAACACCACAGAGGCTGAGCAGGAAGCCAAATTCGTGCTTGATAACTTAAAGGGCTACACCCTTGACCTGCCTGTGTATTATGATATCGAAAATATTGATTATGATTACGGCAGACTTGACGGCGCAGGACTTTCTTATTCGCAGAAGACCGCTCTGTGCGAAACCTTCTGTCAAACCATAGAAGCAGGCGGCTTTGACGCAGGAGTTTATGCAAACAGATGGTGGCTGACCTCGCAGATTGACGGCGAGTCTCTGGGAAGTAAATATTCGATCTGGAACGCCGAATACGGCACAAGCATGACCTACACCGGTCCTGCCGAAATGTGGCAGTATACGGGCAACGGCTATGTTGACGGAATAAGCACTATCGTTGACATGAACGTTTTCTACGCTTCAAAGGAAAAGCCCGATAAGGTTCAGGGTCTGAATGCAGCAGCTTCCGACAGCACTCACGCCGTACTCAGCTGGACGGCGGTGGACGGCTGCACAGGCTATAAGGTTTACAAGAAAACGCTTGATACCGAAGAGGTAACTCTTGTGGCAACTACCGATCAGACAACCGCTAAGGTTGAGCTGCCCGATGATAACTGCAAGTTTTACATAAGGGCTTACCGTGACAGCTTCGGAACGATTTATTACGGAAACGCTTCCGCCCCTGTGATACTCTGCAAAAACAAAGTCCTTGGACTTACCGCCGAAAAGGTGGACACCACAAGCGTTTCGCTCACATGGGAAAAGCTTTCGGCAGCCTCGGGCTATTCGGTGTACATTTACGATACGGTAACAAAAAAATTCCGGCTTGCTGACAGAATAAACACCGAATCCTATAAAATAACGGGGCTTTGCCCGGGACGAGTTTACAAATTCAAGGTGAGAGCTTATTTCAATTCCGACGGAAGCAGTGAATACAACGCCGCTTCCAGCGTTTACGGAATTTACTGCGACCCAATAACCTGTCCCATGCTTCCCTCGGGCGTTACGGGCGCAAAGATGCTTTCAAACTCAACTGCGTCGGTCACGCTTACATGGAATAAAAACGCTTCCGGCTGCGACGGCTACGACATAGCTTCATATGACCCCGCAACGAAAAAATACACTGTTATTGCAGCTTCGGAGACCACAAGCAAGACCATAGCCAAGCTTCAATCGGCAACAGACTGCTATTTTGCGGTTAGAGCTTATTATCTGTTCGAAGGTAAGAAGATCACCGGTCATTACACAATGATAAAATGTGCCACCAAGCCTGAGATACCCGGCAATTTCAGATGCGCCACCAAATCGGACACCGAATGTAAGCTTGCATGGGACAAAACCGAAAGAGCCACAGGCTACAAGCTTTACGAGGAGACCGATTCCGGCAAAAAGCTTATTGCCAGAACCACAGGCACATCTTACACCATAAAAAATCTTGCCAAGAACAGCAAGCACACTTATTCAATAGTGGCTTACAGATCCTTCAACGGCAAGGAATGGGACAGCTATTCCGATTCGGTGACAGTAACTCTTGCAAAGGAAGCTCCCTCAAACATAGCCGTTTACGCTTATGCCACAACAGCGGTAAGGATCAAGTGGGATCCGGTCATGAATGCACAGAAATACCGTGTTTATCTCTATGATACCACCGCCAAAAAGTACAAGCGTCTTGCGGATATCACAGATACAAAATACCGCATTGCAGGTCTGACAGCCAACAAGTCCTACAAAATAAAGGTAGCGTCGATATACAAGGACGGCACGGTAAAGGTGTCTCCCGAGCAGACCATATACACAAAGCCTGTTCCGCCAACGGGACTGAAAATAACATCAAAGACCAAAAACAGCGTTTCGCTTTCATGGAACAAGGTGTCGGGAGCTCAGACCTACAGGATAAGAGTTTACAACAGCAAGGGACAATACCTGTATTATTACGATGCAGGCGCAAAAACAAGCTGTACAATAAGCGGTCTTGAAATGAGCACAAAATACTATTTCAAGGCGGTGGCTGTAAAGCATATCATTATTGATTACGTCTCCGAGCCCTGCAAGTCTGTAAGCACCACAACAAGCGGTCCGACCTATTACAAAAAGACAAGCTACACGGGAGTATCTCTTGTAGAAGGACTTGCAAGCATAGGCGTTACCTGCAACTATACGCTGCAAAAGAAGATCGCCGCTGCAAACGGCATTACAAACTATTCGGGAACTGCGGCTCAGAACACAAAAATGCTCAATCTTTTAAAGCAGGGCAAGCTTATTAAGCCTTAAAATCAAAAAATCCGTCTGATATTCAGGCGGATTTTTTATGCTTTTATTCTTTTGAATGTGAAAGCTTTTTCAGCTGATAAACGGCAAATCCCACTGAACAGAACATTGCGGTAAGCCAGCCTACCGGCCACGAAAGCCATATTCCCGTAGAGCCCCAGGGCTTTGAGAATATAAACGCAAGTATAACTCTTAAAATAAGGTCGGTAAAGGTAGCTGTCATAAATGCCTGCATTGCTCCCACGCCTCTCAGCAGACCGTCAGCCGTTATCTTTATGCCCACAAAGAAATAAAAGGGCGATACTATTTTAAGAAAGGTTATTCCCGTTTTTATCGCCTCAGCCGAATCGGAGTCCATGAAAAAGCCTATCATTACTCTGCCTGCAAAGAAGAAAAGCAGGAAGAAGGGCAGCGATACTATCAATGAAAATTTTATCGCCGCAAAATAGCCTGCCCTTATACGCTCAGGCTTTCTCGCTCCGTAATTCTGTGCCACAAATCCCGACAGCCCGTTTGAAAGAGTAGAAAGCGAGGTTATGGTAAATGTGTTCAGCTTTATCGCCGCCGAATAGCCGGCTATGCAGGACGAACCGAAGCCGTTTACCAGTCCCTGAATAAAAATGTTTCCCACCGAAACGAAGCTCTGCTGCAATATGCTGGGGATAGCATAAAGGCTTATCTTTTTCAGCATCGCCGCAGAAAAAATATCCGGCTTTCCGTCGGTTATTATCTCTCCCAGACGAAATTTCAGCGTTACAAGCACCAGAACGCACGAAACTCCCTGAGCAATAAAGGTCGCCCAAGCCACGCCTGCAACGCCCCATTTGCATACCGCCACGAAAATATAATCAAGCAGGATATTCCCAAGCGACGAACCGATCAGAAAATAAAGCGGTGTTTTTGAATCGCCCAGCGATGTGAAAATACCCGTGCAGACGTTATAAAGAAAAAGAAAAACAAGTCCTGCGGTGTATATCTTCAGATAAAGCGAACCGTCGGCAAAAACGTTTTTCGGCGTATTTATCATCTTCATCAGCGGAGTACAAAACGCCAGTCCCAGAACAGTCAGCAAAAGCGAAACTCCCAGACTTGCAATAAGCGTGGTGGTAGCCGCTGTTTTTACCTTTTTATACTCTCTTGCTCCGAAAAACTGTGAGATCACTACCGAGCAGCCAATGTTGCTGCCCACCGCCACAGCCATGAATATCATTGTTATTGGATATGAAGCGCCTACCGCCGCAAGAGCGTCCTCTCCTGCGAATTTTCCTGCGATAACGCTGTCTGCGATGTTATACATCTGCTGAAAGATTACGCTCACAAACATAGGCAGCGAAAACTTCAGCAGCACCCACGACGGTTTTCCGTCTGTCAGTTCTTTCAATCAGATTACCCTCTTACCACTTAATTTAGTATTAATTATATCACATTGCCGAGGATTTTTCAATTTTCTTTTGTACAAATATCCTCTGTTATAAGGGGCAGTTTTTGTCTAATTTCTGATTTTATCATACATCTCCACCTTGCCGCCGCTCTGATAACATTTTAAAAAATATAAGTATATGAAATTTACACAAGTAAACAGACACAAATTTGTGCAACATTTTTCTGATTTTTTGTGTACAAAATACAAAAGATGTGTTATAATATACATACAGCAAAGATAACATATCTTACAGAAAGGGGACTTTATTATGAAATCCATTATTACGATAAGCCGTGAATTCGGAAGCGGCGGACATGAGATAGGCAAAGCTCTTGCTGACCGTCTGGGAATTGAATTTTATGATAAAGAGCTTCTTGAAATCGCATCAAGGGAGAGCGGCATCTGTCAGGAGCTTTTTGTAAAGCATGATGAAAACTATACAAACAGTTTTCTCTATTCCCTTGTAGTGGGCAACTATCCCGTTACGGCTGACGGCAGGCTCAATCCCGAAATGCCGCTTAATCACAAGATATTTCTTGCTCAGTTCGACACCATCAGAAAAATCGCCGACAAGGGTCCCTGCGTTATCGTAGGACGCTGCGCCGATTATGTTCTTAAAGCCAATGAGAATGTTATTAATTTCTTTATAACGGGAAACATGGCTCAGAAGAAAAAGCGTATTCTGGAGCGCTATGACATTGAGAAAAACAAGGTGGAGGACTTTATTCGCAAAACCGACAAACGCCGTGCCAACTACTACAATTACTATTCCGACATGAAGTGGGGCGAGGCGAAAAACTACGACCTTTGCATAAACTCTTCAAAGACGGGTATTGACGGTGCGGTTGATCTTATGCTGTCCTACATCGAATTAAAAGAGTCAAAGACAAATTAGCCTGTCAGAATTAATTTTCTATAGAATTAATCTTTTCAATTCATTTTACTTTCCTTACTTTTTAGAGAAAAGCTGTCCTTTGTGGGCAGCTTTTTTCTTGCGCTGTGACTGTCGGCTTCGCCGATTGAGGCTCTGCCTCAAACTCCGCAAGGGGGCTCCTCGCCCCCCGAATTCTTCCGAGCTTGCCGAGGAAGAATTTTCTCCTCGCAAGCCCTTTAAAAAGGGCTTGACCCTAAACTTTAATTTTCCCCAGTTTTACCTTTTTAACAAGCTCTCGTTTCTTTCTATCTGTTTAAAGTATGCTATCACAAAGTCTCTGAAATTCTCTGCTGCTTTTGTTGCATATCTGTCCTCACGTTCTTTAAGCAGGATATATCTGCAAAAGTCCTCGCCTATTCTTACTATGCCTGCTCTTCTGCTGATTATGCTTTTTCTCCATGTGACAAACGGCAGCACGGCAACTCCCATATGCGCTTCTATCAGCGAGAATATCGTTTCCGAGCTGTCACATTCTAGCGCTATATGCGGCTTGAATCCGCCGTCTCTGCACAGCTCCTCCGTCAGCTGATAGGTAGGCATTTTATTTTGTATCACCAGAAAATTTTCATCCTTAAGCATTGCTTTTTCTTCCGCAGTCAGACTGCTGCGCCCTACAAGGCAATGATCCTCGGGAACGCACAGCACGCACTCCTCCCTCAGCAGCGTAACGGCGTTTTCTTCCTCCTGCCGTGAGGAATATATATAAAGGTCGTTGGTGGGCTGGGGACAGCTATGGCTTTCCTGAGTACATATTATATCCGTCTGCGGATAAAGCTCCTTAAATCTCACCACTATCTCGGGCAGCAGACGTGTGGCGGCAGTCATTGAAAAGGTACAATGTCCTTTTACCGACTGCTTTTTGTCGGATATCTCTTTCTTTGCGTCCTCCACTGCGGAAAGTATCCTGTCTGCATAAAAAAGCATTATTTTTCCGCTTTCGTTGAGATAAATATTTCTTCCCCGTCTGTCAAAAAGCTTTGCTCCCAGCTCATCTTCAAGATTTTTTATCGTCTTGCTGAGAGCAGGCTGGGACACAAGAAGCTTATCCGCCGCTCTTGTGAAGTTACCCTCTCTTGCGGCGGTACGAAAATATTGCAGCTGTAAAAGATCCATGATGTTTGGGGCTTACCTCCTTTGTAAGTTGCTGCATCTATTATAGCACAAACTTTGATAACCTGCAAGTTATCAATATATATAAATATATATATTGGACTTTATGAGCATAATGTGATATCATCTAAGCAAGGAAAAAAAGTTTTCCAAACTAAAATGAAAGGTCGAAGTATTATGTTTCTCAACGATCCCAACATCACAAAAAAAGACATCATCACAAAAAGCATTGAACACTGGAATCCAAGCAAAACGCAGGAATGGCAGGACAGAGGCATCGATCTTATCATCGGCAGGCGTGAGGGCTATTATTTCTGGGATATGGACGGCAAAAAGCTGATGGATATACACATCAACGGCGGAACATACAATCTCGGTCACAGAAATCCCGAGCTTATAAATACTCTGTGCGAGGCAACGCAGGAGCTTGATGTGGGAAATCATCATTTTCCCGGAATAACAAAGGCTCTGCTGGCTGAAAAGCTTTCCTCACTTTGCCCCGATGGGCTTGACTATGTATGCTATTCCACCTGCGGCGGCGAGGCGGTGGACGTTGCAATAAAATCCGCAAGATACGCCACAAAGCGCAAAAAGGTGATAAGCATAAAGGGCTGCTATCACGGTCACACGGGACTTGCGGTCTCAACGGGCGATGCAGTTTTCAAAGATCCTTTTCTTTGTCAGGGCGAGGAGGGCGAATTCGTTCAGGTGCCGCTCAACGACCTTGACGCTATGGAAGCCGAGCTTAAAAAGGAAGACACGGCTCTTGTAATTATTGAATCTATCCTTGCGACCTACGGTTTTCCCATGCCCGAACCGGGATATCTTGCGGGAGTAAAAAAGCTTTGCGAGAAATACGGAGCGCTTTACGCCGCTGACGAGGTGCAAACGGGTCTTATGAGAACGGGAAAAATGTGGTCCTTTGAGCACGAGGGCTTTGTTCCCGACATGATAATCACAGCCAAAGGCTTCGGCGGAGGAATTTATCCTATTTCGGCAACGGTGATGAACAAAAAGGCAGGGCAGTGGCTTTTCGATATCGGAAGAATGCACGGCTCAACCTGCGGCGGTTCGGAGCTTGGCTGCGCTGTGGCTCTTAAAGTTCTGGAGATAACCACTCGTCCCGAAACGGTGGAGAACATTCACAAAAACACAAAGCTTCTCACCGACGGCATAAATGCTCTTATGGATAAGCACGACGGTTTTCTTAAAGGCTACACTCAGCGAGGAGTCATCATGGGACTTGATTTTGACTGCAAGGACGCCAGCAGATCGGTATGCAAGCCGCTGTTCGACAACGGCGTATGGGCGCACAATTCAAGACTAAGACCCAACATCATGCAGCTGAAGCTTGGTCTGCTCTGCGACGAAGCATATCTGACGGAGCTTTTTGACAAAATGGACAAAGGTATCTCCGCAGCAAAGGAGCTTGCGGCAAAGGGCAACTGAATAAGACAAAATACAAAAAAAGAGGTGAACGCAATGAAGGATACTCCCCGGTCTATGCTCAGACTTGTAAGTGAAAAGCTGGGCGAGCTTTACCGGCTGCCCGATGATATAGAGGTCAGCCTGATAAAGTATTCGGAAAACATCATTTACAAGATAACCTCAAAAAGCATTGAGCCTTTGGTTTTCAGGCTTCACCGCCCGGGATATCATTCCGATGCCCAGCTTGAAAGCGAGCTTATCTGGACGGACGAGATAAACAGAGATACCGACATTGCCACGCCTGTTTTATACAAAGGAAAGAACGGAAAGTATCTGCAGCTGCTGAGATCGCCCATATCGCAGACCGAATACAGGTGCGACCTTATGTCTTTTCTGTACGGAAACGCAATAGGCGAGCTGAACGGCAGCCAATTGTTCGGCAAAATGGAGGAGATAGGCACTATCACGGCAAAGCTCCACAAGCAGGCGATAAACAGAGACAAATCGGTAAAGCTCGACAGAATGTCATGGGATATCCCTGCCTTTTTCGGAGAAAACGGTGTCTGGGGCAGCTGGAGAAACTACCCTGAGGTCACAGGCGAAGACGTTTTGCTGTTTGAGCAGGCACAAAAGCTCATCTGCCAAAGGCTTGAAGCTTACGGCAGGACAAATGAGACTTTTGGTATCATCCATGCAGACCTGCATTTTTTCAACATAATTGACGACGGCGGAAAAATGCAGCTTATAGATTTTGACGACTGCGGCTACGGCTTTTATCTCTACGACCTTGGCTGTACGCTGGTGACATACTCTCAGGACCTTGAAAAGCTTGCCGACTGCTGGGCAAAAGGCTATGAAAAGGAAAGAAAGCTTTCGGAAAAAGACAGAGCAATGCTTATGGTATTCGTTCTGCTGAGGCGGATAATGAGGCTTGCATGGCTTTCAACCCACGCCGACAGCGACACCGCAAGGACGGTAAGTCCGCAGTATTATAAGGTAACAAAAGAAATGGCTGAAAAGCTTATTAATGGTCAACTGTGAAACGGAAGTGAGAAAAATGAACGACAGAATTGCAATTTGTACCGGCGCTGCAATGGGAAACGGCTTCGGCATTTCAATGGCTATGGCTAAAAAAGGCGCAAAGGTAATGCTTCTTGACCGCAGAGAGGCTGTTTTTGAAGCCGAAAAGAAAATGCAGTCGTCGGGCTGTTATGTAAAAGCATTCATCTGCGACGTTACGGACAAAGCTCAGGTTAATGAAGTAACGAAGAAAATAGCGGAGAAATTCGGGGGAGTTGACATTCTGGTCAACAACGCAGGCATAGCAAGGCTTTGCAGATTTGAGGACTCCACCGAAGAGCTTCTTGATATGCACATAAAGGTAAACATCAAAGGCGCATGGAACATGACGGGAGCCTGTCTGCCTTACATGAAAAGAAACCGCTACGGACGGATAATCAACATTTCGTCGGTAACGGGAACAATGGTGGCAGACCCGGGCTATACGGCTTATGCCATTACAAAGGCAGGACTTTCGGGACTGACAAAGGCTCTTTCGGTAGAAACTGCGCCTTACGGAATAACCTGCAATGCTATCTGTCCGGGATTTATCCTTACTCCCAACGTGCAGCGCAGCGCAGCGGCAACAAATCCCGACGACCCTCAGTCGGTGCTTGATTCAATTGCGGCAAACGTTCCGCTGGGGGCTTTGGGAACTCCCATGCAGGTGGGAGAGCTTGCCGCTTTTCTTGCTTCGGAGGCAGCAGGCTATATAACCGGCACAAACATTGTTATCGACGGCGGAGCTATGATTCCCGAGACTAATGCAATGGGGTTGAGATGACTTTATTATAATGATTTTAGCCGTCGGGCGCATCTAAACCGCCGACGGCTTTTTGCTGTCCGAAAAATTGTACTCGAAATTTTGTTCTTTTCTCAACTGTCCGTACAAACGTACAGTTGATGATATATAATGAATACATTCCAAAAAGAAAATTCATTATATAGGAGGATAAAATTATGTTGGAAGTTATTGCTGTAGTTTCGCTTGCCGTGGTGGGAATAAACAGTCTGTGCGATTTTCTCGGTCTGCTGGGAGAGTCTGAGGAAAACGATGCGAAAGAAATATATGTTGAGAAGAATTACTATCGGTAAACATGGTTGCCGTAATGTTCGGTCTGTGATATAATAAAAGCCGAAAGGAGTATTATTTATGGATCTGATTATTATCGCTTTGCTTGTTGTGTGTATCGGGCTGCTTATACTGCTTGCGGTAAAGGAGTTCTCACACTCCGACCGTGACGGCGCTCTCAGACAGGAGATTAATACAAGCGTAAAGTCTCTGGCGGAAATTCTTTCGGAAGGTCAGAGAAATTCCGCTTTGCTGCAATCGGAAAAGATATCTCAGATGAATCAGTCGGTGACGGCGCAGCTTTCTCAGTTTGAACAAAGACTGCGCTCTCTTGAAGAAACAAACGGTCAGAAGCTTGAAGCCATACGAAGCTCGGTTTCAAAGCAGCTGAATTATATCCAGGAGGACAACAACAAAAAGCTGGAGGAGATACGCTCCACCGTTGACGAAAAGCTGCAAAAAACGCTGGAAGAGAGGATCTCTCATTCCTTTGAGCTTGTAAGCAGCCGCCTTGAAGAGGTCTACAAGGGTCTTGGCGAGATGCAAAGCCTTGCCGCAGGAGTGGGCGACCTTAAAAAGGTGCTTTCAAACGTCAAAACAAGAGGAATACTTGGAGAAATCCAGCTTGGGGCAATTCTCGGCG
>JBJERD010000184.1:0-2684 GCA_051882095.1 Oscillospiraceae bacterium | reverse complement strand
AGGCTCTGCGGCAGGGGAGAGCAGAGCGGCGTAATCCTCTGTGGTGGGATATTCAGCCTCCAGCGCTCTTTTTACGTCCGCAGCGGTATATTTATTGTAGTCGTAAGCCTCCATGCGGCTTATTACCTGATCTCCGATATCCGAATCTTCAAGTATCTCCATACCCGGAAGATATGTCATGTGGTCTATTCTTTGCTCTGACATATTGGCTCCTCCTTATTCCATAATAAATCCCGTAAGCGGCGATGAAGCGCTTGCCTTGTCGATAACACGACCTGTTCCTGCAAGATATGCCGCTCTTCCTGCGATTATGGCATTTTTGAAAGCGGAAGCCATCTGAGTGATGTTGCCTGCCGTTGCGATAGCGGTGTTTGCCATGATAGCGGCAGCTCCCATTTCCATAGCTTCGCACGCCTGAGAAGGCTTGCCTATTCCTGCGTCAACAATGATAGGCAGGTCTATCTCTTCAATAAGAATACGGATAAACTGCTTTGTGGAAAGTCCCTGATTTGAGCCTATGGGAGCGGCGAGAGGCATGATAGCCGCAGCGCCTGCGTTTACCATATCTCTTGCGGCGTAAAGGTCGGGGTACATATATGGCATGGGGATAAAGCCCTCTTTGGCAAGCATTTCGCAAGCCTTTGCGGTTTGGTAGTTGTCGGGCAGAAGATACTTTGAATCGTGGATAACCTCTATCTTGATAAACTCGCCGCAGCCTGCTTCACGGGCGAGCTTGGCAATTCTCACAGCTTCCTCTGCGTTTCTTGCTCCCGAAGTGTTTGGCAGCAGAGTTACCCCTTTGGGGATATGCTCAAGGATATTGCCGTTAAAGCTGTTTACTCTTCTCAGCGCAAGAGTGATTATCTGTGCGCCTGCGTGCTCAACGGCTGCGTTGATAAGGTCAAGATCGAACTTTCCCGAACCTAGAATAAATCTCGAATCAAATTCATGTCCTGCAATTATAAGCTTGTCTTCCATTTTTGATTTCCTCTTTTCTTAATAGTATAAATTAGAATTTGTATGTGTGAGAAATGATACTAATTCTCTAAAAGGCTCTTTTGTTTTTCTGCTTCCTCAGGAGCACGAGTTTCAAGAAATCTTATTATCTCTTTTCTATCGTTTTCAGTATCTCCCCACCAACGATGCTGAGATGAACACATAAGTTTTAATACTGCCGGCTTGAAAACTTTCTGCATACGAAAGTTTTCAATATATTTAGACTTTGTAACGACTTCAATATATTTACGCCCGTATCTTGGCAAGCCGATTACAGCAATTTTGTCATATCCGTCACCCCATTGAGCAGGTGCGAGAAATACTTTTGTACCACGAGAAAACTGTTTTGTACCGTATTTTATTTCATGCTCTTCTCCGTATTCATGCTCTTGAACTATATTTCCAATAAGGCACCAACACCAGTTATGACCGTTGTCAATAAAGTTCTCATAAGATCGTGCTATTACTGTTTTTCTGTTTTCATATGAATCTTCACATGATTCATGACCCTCTGCTCTTTCAGACTTATCTACAATTTCAACCATAAAATCCACCTTTAGCTGTACCTATCCCGATTTAACTGCTCTCCAAAATGATCTCAATAATCTTGCTTGCCTGATGACCTGCGCAGATGATAACTCTTGAAGCAGTCAGACCTTCTCCGTCGGCAACGTCTGTAACGCCGTCGCCGCAGATGTAGAATCTGTCGGTTATGCGCCTTGTGGTTATCTTGTTTGCCTTTCCCCAGCCTGCCATACCCGAACCCGATATAACATATTTTTCGGGACAGTTTTCAAGCAGGGAATTGACAAGTACCGCTTTCTGGTCGGGCAGGTCGAAGGCTTCGCAGATCATATCGCAGTCTGCAAAAACGCTGAGACAGTTTTCTGCGTTTATCCTTCCGTCAAAGGCGGTTATCTCGCAAAACGGGTTTATCTCATGAAGTATCTCCGTAAGCGCCTCCGTCTTTTTCATGCCAAGATGTTTCAGCGTGTACAGCTGCCGATTGATGTTTGAAAGCTCAACTCTGTCAAAATCGGCAACGGTAAGATGACCAACTCCGCTGCGGACAAGAGCCGCCGCGGCGTTTGAACCAAGTCCGCCCAGTCCTGCAATGCCGACCCTTGCTTTTTTCAGCTTTTCATAGATAGGCCTTGCGCTGCGTGAGTTTACCGCCTGCGCAAACTGCTCTTCGGTAATGTTCATCAGCCGCCTCCTACAAATCCCACGACTTCAAGTGTGTCGCCGTCCGCAAGCACGGTAGTTTCATAGCTTGCTTTTGGGATTATGTTTTCTCCCAGCATAACGGCTATCCTGTCGGGGGCAAGGTTTTCCTGCTTCAGATATTCGGCTATAGTCATGCCGTCTATATTCTTGTTTTCTCCGTTGACGATCACCATTACAGTCACTGATCCTTTCAAGAAAATTTTTACACATAATAAAAAAGCCGCACTTAAGCCTACACCCTAGGTGGTGTACCCCTAAGCACGGTCAACGTGATTGTTTGTATTATATCATACCTTTGCGATTTTGTCAAGGGCTGAAGCTGCATTTTGAAAAAAGTTTGAAGCTGCATTTTGAAAAAAGTTCTTTATATATAATGTATAATCAGTCTGTCGAAAAAACAATTCAAGCTTAGAGTAAGGGGAAGCCCTCTATCGCAGGGCTTCCCCTCTTTCAAAACAGTC
>JBJERD010000183.1:0-2708 GCA_051882095.1 Oscillospiraceae bacterium | reverse complement strand
CAGGTCGTCGGTTCGAGTCCGACTATCAGCTCCAATGGGAAACCCCGTAAACTTGGCGTTTACGGGGTGTTTTTTTGTATCAGCGTGTTAGTCTGCCCCCTTGGGGTGTATGGGGGAAGGGGTGGGAGCTGATAATGTTGCAGCGGTACAGCGGCGTCTGTATGGTCAAAAACAACCTTTGACGGTACGGGTAGGATCTGCTTCTTTGATTGGATATCTACAAGTCGGAAGAACAGATATACAAAAGATAGGAAAGTCGTTTATCGGCATATGAAAGAACATCCGGATATTATTTTGATAGCTTTTTCCACTTATTTCGATTTCAAGACTCCTGAGAATTCCGAAAAATTGCAGGCAGTACTCCTAATGAATACAGAACAAATTTGCTGCGTTCCAAAGGTTAATGCAGCGTCTTTTTATATACTTATCCTGTTGCGATTCCGCCATTCCCTCGGTGGCATGCCATATATACTTTTAAAAGCTCTTGAAAAATGGAGCTGATTAGCGTATCCAACAGCCTGACCTATATCAGCTACCGACAATCTGCTGAGTTTAAGCAGTTCAGTAGCTTTATTCATTCGGTATCTCAAAAGAAAATCCTGGGGAGTTTTTCCAACTGCTTCTTTGAATATCTTTCCGAAATAGGTGCGGTTAAGTCCGCATACCTGTGCGATATCTTCAACAGAAATATCATTTTGAAAATTGTGTTCAATAAACTCCAATGCCTCGTGAATGTAAAAATCACGAAGCTGACTTCCCTGAGTGATTCTTATTGAAGCGGACGACCGTGCGAGATAGTCAAGAAATAAATATAAGTGCCCTATAAGATGAAAAGGCGAGGACTCGCTGTTATGAACGATATAAAGCATCTCCTTCATCATTTCCTCGCGAAGACTTTTTGATTTTGCACGGTAAACAGGAGAAGTACGCGTTATACCGGCCGCTTCAAGAATTGATTTTACACGCAGACCGTCAAACTCAATCCATACATATTCCCAGGGCATATCCTTGTCTGCATAATAGGTAGTTATCTGGTCGGGAAAAATCATAAAGCCCTGCATACTTTTTATTGAATATGTCTGCGTATTGCCTTTACTGTCGTTTGCCATGAGAACTCCGGTTCCTGAAATCACATAGTGAAATAAAAAATGATTTCTTGAAACTGGTCCGAAAGAGTGCGCAGGTTTACATTTTTCCCAGCCAAACTGATATAACCCCAGATCAACAAAATTTTCATTTGGAAACACCGAAAATATTAAATCCTTCATAAGTCCGCCTCCTGTATAGAATGTTTGCACAATATTTGCGTCAATTTGTCAAAACATTTAGTCCATATTGCCTGTACAAAAAAGATTATACCATAAAATATATCATAATGCAATATCATATGCATATATTATGAGAAAAACCGCAAAATGGGATAAAACTTCTTGAATTATGCTATTTACGGATTGCAAAATGGTATGTTATAATGGCGGTAGAAACAAATTATTAATAATCTTTGGAGGAGGTAGAAAATTATGAACAAAAGCAAACTTTTAAGACTGGGTGTTCTGAGCGTATTTGCACTTTCAACACTTCTGTCAAGCGGATGCGCTCTGAGTGGAGCTGATGATGGAGTTGTAGAAATAACACTTCTTCAGTACAAGCCTGAAGCTGTAGGGGCGTTTGAAAAAATTGAGGAACGCTTTAATTCAACACACGATGACATACGTTTGAAAATTGAATCTCCTAACGAGGCAATGACTGTACTTAAAACACGTCTGATAAAGGAAAACTATCCTGATATCGTTGGAATCGGCGGAGATATCAATTACTCAAATTTCCTTGACGCTGAACTTTTTATGGATATTTCAGATTTTGAGGGAGTATCCGACATTAAGCCGGCTTATATGCAGATTGAAAAAGATCTTGAATTTATACCTCAGGACGGGGTTTATGCTTTGCCGTATGTTGCAAACTGCGCAGGAATACTCTACAACAGGGATATGTTTGAGGAAAATGGTTGGGAGATCCCCGAAACGTGGAACGAGTTTACAAACCTTTGCGATACCATCAAACAAACAGACGTTTATCCGATCTATCTCGGATATAAGGACACATGGACCTGCCTTGCGCCGTGGAATGCGCTTGCTGTAGGACTTGCCCCCGCAGATGTATGTACTCAGGTAAACGCCGGAAAAACCACGTTTGAAAATGAATACGCCGAGGTCGCTGAAAAGATCAAGGTACTGCTTAATTACGCAGAGCCTAACCCTTATGCATACAGCTACAACGACGCCTGCACGGCTTTCGCTAAGGGAGAATCAGCAATGTATCCTATTGGCAGCTATGCAGTACCGCAGATACTGTCAGTTAATCCGGACATGAATATTGACTCATTCACATTTCCTGCTAACGATAACGAAGCTGACAACGTATTAAATTCAGGAGTTGATTTACAGTTTTCTGTAATGAAGGAATGTGAGAATAAAGATGCTGCATACGAAGTTCTAAGATTTCTTTATGATGATGAGACCATTCAGATCTATCTGGACAACCAGAACGCTGTCCCATGCAAGCAGGGGGATTTTGAACTGCCCTCCATGCTTGACGGAATGAAGTCTTATATCGAAGCAGACAGAATGTCTGATTTCCACGATCACCATTATCCAAGTGAAATGAGTGTTGACGCTATGATACAGACTTATCTTATGGACGAAAGTGAT
>JBJERD010000182.1:0-2715 GCA_051882095.1 Oscillospiraceae bacterium | reverse complement strand
CCCTTACGACGGCGGCTTTTTCCTTGTTATGAGCAATTGCCTCGGCTATATGAAGGACGGCACAGTAACTTCGCTGAAAAAGTTTCCTTACTACAACAACTATGACGCAGTCGTAATGGACGAAAAGCTTTGTGTGATTTCAAGCGCAGGAATTTACATTACCGATACCCAAGAGCTTTTGAGCGGAAACGATATAAGCTACAAGCTGTATAATTACTACGACGGTCTTTCCGACGGTCTTGTAGCAAACTCGTGGAATTACCTCGACGAAGACGGAATGTTATATTTCGGCACTAACCGAGGCGTAAATTATTTCAAGCCCGATTACCAAAAACGTAATGAATCTGAATATAAATTCGGACTTTCGGCGGTAAGCTGCGATAAAAACAAGGCGGAAATAAAAGATGATGTTATTGTTATTCCTGCGGATACCAAGCTTATTACTCTTGAAGCTTCCGTGAGAAACTACCTTGCGTCAAATGTCAAGCTCAGATTTTTTATCAAGGAGCTTAACGACAATCCTCCCGTTATTACTCACAGGGAGCTTGAATCAATTCAGATTTCAGGTCTTGAACACGGCACATACACCGTCTGCATACAGATAATGAGCGATGACGAATCTGCTGTTTTGCAGGAAAAATGCTACTGCCTCGTAAAGGAAGCTCATGCTTGGGAAAACGACAGGTATAGGTCATATCTTATTATAGCAATAGTTTGGATAGGCTCTGCAATAGTGTGGGTCATCGTTACAACAAGCATGATGATAAAGCACGAAAACGAGATAGCCCGTCTGAAATATCAGGCAAAAAGCGAGTTCCTTGCAAATATGTCCCATGAGTTCAGAACACCTGTAAATACTATTCTCGGTATGAACGAGATAATTTTGCAGGATAACCCGGGGGACAGGATAACGGAATGCTCCGAAAATATAAAGACAGCAAGCAACAGCCTTTTGACGCTGATAAACGATGTACTGGATTTTTCCGCAATAGAGTCGGGCAAGCTGGAGCTTGTCAGCGAGAGCTATGACCTTGACAGACTTTTGAATGAGGAGATAGCTGCCCTTAATTATGCGGCAGGCAAAAAGGGAATCGAGACGGTTATCGTTGTCGACGACAATCTTCCGGCACAGCTGGAGGGCGATTCCCACAGAGTAAAGCAGATAATTGACAATCTCATATCCAACGCAGTAAAGTTTACGGATAACGGGCAGATAACATTTTTTGCCGGCGGCGAAATCAATGCCGGCAGTGATTTTAGCCTTATCATAACCCTTTCCGATACAGGCTCGGGCATATCTGAGGAGGATAAGGAAAAGCTTTTCGACAGCTTTGACAGACTAAGACACAACAAGAACCGCACCGTTGGAGGTACGGGTCTTGGACTATCGATCACAAAGGCTCTGGTGGAAATGATGAACGGTACGATTTCGGTAAAGAGCGTTGTAGGCTCGGGGTCTGTATTTACGGTAAAGCTTCCCCAGAAGATATCCGGAAACAGCATTATAGAATCGTTCAGCTGTGACTCCCGCATTAAGCACGATACAGCAGCAAGGTGCTTTACAATTCCCGATGCGCGTATCCTTGCGGTGGACGACAACCGCATGAATTTAAGCGTTCTCGGCGGTCTGCTGAAAAGATACGGCATTGCTCCCGATATTGCAACCGGCGGTAATGAATGTATGGAGCTTTGCAGAAAAAACAAGTACGACCTTATTATTATGGACCATATGATGCCTTCGCCCGACGGTATAGAAACAATGCACGCGATACGAGGCGATGAGGATAATCCCAACAGGGAAAGCTCGATAGTGGTGCTTACGGCAAATGCGGTGGCAGGAGCAAAGCAGAGATACATTGACGAGGGCTTTGACGATTATCTCAGCAAGCCTGTGGATATAGCTGCTTTGGAGCGGGTATTGCTTACATATATTCCCGAAAGCATGGTTTGCGAGGGCGAGCCTGTTCCCGATGCTCCTGCGAATGCGGAGACTGCCTTGAATGAAACTGCTCCCAATGAGTATGATCCGTACATTGATCGTAGGGTGGGAATGAAGTACTGCGGCAATGATGAGGGGCTTTACAGCGAGATAATTGAAAGCTACTGCGAAGAGGGAAAAAAGTACCGCAGGCAGCTCAAGGAATACTTTGATAAGGCAGACTGGAAGAATTATGCGGTAATTGCACACACTTTGAAAAGCACATCCCTCAACATAGGCGCCCGAGGGCTTTCCGAGCTTGCAGAGATACATGAATTTGCTGCAAAGGCGGAAGATGCGGAAGCTGTTGCGGAATCCTTCGACAGGTTTACAGAGCTGCTTGAAACGGTTCTTGACGCTGCGGAGAAGATGATATATCGTAAAGAAAGTACGGTGCTTGAGGAAGTAACCGCAGAAGAATATACTGCCATGCTGGGCAGGCTCCTTGAAAATGTGAACAACTACGAAATGACGGAAGCAATTGACTGCATAGAGAAGATGAGAGGCTGCACCACTGCCGACGGACTTTCCGAACGGGCAGGAGAAATGCTCTCAAAGGTGCAGCAGCTTGTTGACGATTTTGATTACATCACAGCGGCGGAGCTTATTGAAAGCTTTGTTTCAGAAAAACTCAAATAAATCCTTGCGTATAGCATCGAGAAAGGAGGACATTTTCCCTAATAGGAAAATGGTCATAAAATGAAAAAAACTGTTTTAGTTGTTGATGACGACAAATC
>JBJERD010000181.1:0-2716 GCA_051882095.1 Oscillospiraceae bacterium | reverse complement strand
TTGCCATAACGCCCGGAACGCCGCAGCCTGTGCCGATAAGCATAGGGATAAAGGATTTGCCGGAAAGACCGAATTTTCTGAAAATTCTGTCCATAACGAATGCGATACGAGCCATATATCCGCAGGATTCAAGGAACGCCAGGAAAATAAACAGCACAAGCATCTGAGGAACAAATCCCAAAACAGCTCCCACGCCGCCTATGATACCGTCAAGTATAAGTCCCTGAAGCCAATCTGCGCAGTTTATCTTATCAAGAAGATTTCCGACGGCAACGGGAATACCGGGTATCCACACTCCGTAATCGGCGGGATCGGGTTCTTCGACTGCTGATTTTTCAAGATACATGGAGTAATCTACTGCAATGGTATCCGTCAGCTCTCCTGTTTCGTCGTCGAAAATCTTCGCTTGGGCTGTGATGTTTTCCGCTGTTTCTGCAATCAGAACGATTTCGCCGTCGGCAGAGCTTGCTTCGTCTATGGCTCCCTGCTCTGCTGCCGCTTCCTCAAAGGCTTCAACTATTGCAGCTGCGTTTGTTTCGTCATAGGCTTCAACGGCTTCTTCATATTTCGACGTACCTATGCCCAGCAGACGCCAGCCGTCTCCGAAAACTCCGTCGTTTGCCCAGCTTGTCGCCCAGTCTCCCACAGTCTGCACCGACACGAAATAAACAACGAACATTATTACCGCAAATATAGGCAGCGCCAGCCAGCGGTTTGTAACTACCCTGTCTATCTTATCCGAGGTAGTCAGTCCGCCCACGTTCTTTTTCTTGATGCAGTCTTTTATAATAGATGCGATATATATGTATCTTTCGTTGGATATAATGCTTTCGCTGTCGTCGTCCATTTCTTTTTCAGCAAGACAGATATCCTTTTCGATATGCTCTCTCACCTGTCCGGGAATATCCAGCTGTTCAAGCACCTTTTCATCACGCTCGAATATTTTTATAGCATACCATCTCTGCTGTTCTTCTGGAATATCGTGCAGAAAGGCTTCTTCGATATGCGCTATTGCGTGTTCGACTGCACCGCTGAATGAATGCTGAGGTATCATAGGCTCTGCCGCCTGAGCAGCCTTGACTGCCAGCTCGGCGGCTTGCTCAATACCGTTTCCTTTAAGCGCAGATATCTCGCAGACCTTGCAGCCAAGGTCCTTGGCGAGCTGCTCTGTATTTATCTTGTCTCCTTTTTTTCTTACCACGTCCATCATATTGACGGCAGCAACCACAGGTATGCCAAGCTCCACCAGCTGTGTGGTAAGGTACAGGTTTCTTTCGAGATTGGTTCCGTCGATTATGTTAAGTATTACGTTTGGTCTTTCGTTTACAAGATAATTTCTTGCCACAACCTCTTCAAGAGTGTAAGGCGAAAGCGAATATATACCCGGAAGGTCGGTGACGATAACGTCCTTATGATTTTTCAGCCTGCCCTCCTTTTTTTCAACGGTAACGCCCGGCCAGTTGCCTACAAACTGATTTGAGCCTGTAAGTGCATTGAACAATGTTGTTTTACCGCAGTTGGGATTGCCTGCGAGAGCGATTTTTATCTCCATGAGATCATTTCCTTTCAAAAGCTATTGAGTTAGATGAGGCTAACTCCTGTTCGTAAAAAAAGCGGCGAACCGCAAAAGATCATTCAAGCTCGATAAGCTCGGCGTCTGCTTTTCTGAGCGAAAGCTCATAGCCTCTGACGGTAAGCTCCAACGGGTCTCCAAGCGGAGCAACCTTTCTGATATGGATATCCACGCCCTTAGTTATGCCCATATCCATTATCCTGCGCTTGACTGCGCCCGAACCGCCTATTTTCTTCACCCTGACGTTATCTCCTACCTTAGCGTCCTTTAATGTTGCCATTTGTGCCACCTCTCTTACACCATTATTTTTGCAGCCATTTCCTTTGAAACAGCCACCCGTGAATCTTTGACGTTGACGATCACGTTTCCGCCCATAGTATTGACTACCGTGACAGTTCCGCCCGCAACAAAACCGAGATTTTCAAGAAACTTTCTTGTTTCGGGACTGCCGCCGACTTTTTTTATCATATTCTCTTCTCCGCAGTTTGCAAAGGTCAAAGGCATCATTAATATCCTCCCTTTAAGCATTTGGTTTTGGTTAGCTTTAACTAACTGTATTAAGTGTACAACTGCAATTGAATTTTGTCAAGGACTATTTTTGTTCAGCGCAACATCTTTGTACAGTTGCACAATGCTAACTTGATTTATGTTTATTTATTTTGTGCATTTAGTTAGTTGTAGCTAACTTATGTATTTGTTTATTCCGTAACATGGCTTACTTCCTGCAATAGTCTACTTTACAGTCACGATAAAGAATCTTGACAAAGCAAGACGGCTTATTTATAATAATAGTAAATTCAAGCGCATAGTGAAAAAATTTCGCTATCCCCCAACAAAAACAGTTTTCGGATTGTCTACTGTATGTCAGCACAACACTGAAATCTGCTATTGAAAGGAAAATCACAAATGAGCGACATTGAAAAGTATGTAGAAAAAGCCATTGCAGGCGATCAGGAGGCTTTTGCAAAGCTTTATGAACTTTCAAAGCGGCAGGTATATTTCACCTGTCTCAAGCTTCTGAAAAACGAACACGACGCACAGGATATCACGCAGGAGGTTTACATCACCGTACTGAAAAAGCTTTCCATTCTTACCGACAGGTCAAGCTTTCAGCCGTGGGTGAACCGCATTGCAGTCAACAAG
>JBJERD010000180.1:0-2723 GCA_051882095.1 Oscillospiraceae bacterium | reverse complement strand
TTTACGAACATGGGCGGCTTTACGTCGGTATGAGCGGCGACTACCGTGACCTCTGCGCCTCGGAGCATTGCGGCTTTTGCCAGAGCAAAGCCCATTTTTCCGCTGGAATGATTGGTGATAAACCGCACAGGGTCGATAGCTTCTCTTGTTGCGCCTGCGGTAACAAGCACCTTTTTGCCTGCCATATCCTTTTCGCAGGCTATCTCTTTCAGAATATATTCAAGCAGAGTTTCTTCATCGGGAAGCTTGCCGTCGCCGATATCTCTGTTTGCAAGCATACCTTTTACAGGCTCTACTATCTCATAGCCGTATTTTTTCAGCTTTTGGATGTTATCCTGAACTATGGGATTATGGAACATATTATGATTCATTGCAGGAGCTATTATCTTCTTGCAGGGACAAGCCATTACCGTTGTGGTAAGCATATCGTCAGCTATACCGCCTGCTATTTTGCCGATAACGTTTGCCGATGCGGGCGCTATCATAACCACGTCCGCTTTTTTTGCCAGCGCAACGTGCTCAACGCTGTATTCAAAGTTTCTGTCAAAGGTATCTATCAGGCACTTATGCTGAGTAAGCGTTTCAAAGGTCACGGGATTTATAAACTGTGTTGCGTTCTGCGTCATCAGCACCTGAACGTCGCAATGGAGCTTTGTCAACATTCTTGCGAGATTTGCTGTCTTATATGCGGCTATACTTCCTGTTACTCCCAGTACTACTGTTTTTCCTTTAAGCATTTTTATTCCTCCGTTTTTATGTCTGTTTGTTTATCGGCTGAGCCGAAATATTTGCCCCTCTATAAATAGCGGAAAAAGGGGGTAAAGTTGCACGCCAACGTACAACTATGAATGAAATATTTATTTATTAAATCAAATTCTGTACATCGGCACAAATTTACTGCCGGGATTTTGTGTATTATGCCAATGCGGTCGTCTGATAATACATACTATTAAAAATATTATATCACATTTCTTCACAAAAAGATATAGCTTTTTTGAAAAAAGTGTGCTATAATAACTTTGTATTGTATTGTATCCCACATTTCGGCGGTAAGCATCAGCTTCCGCATGAAAATAGGGAATAATAACAAGGAGGAAAATTTAATATGAGCAAAACATTCAACACCAAGTCACTGGTAATTCTGGGATTTCTGGCGGCGCTGACAATGGTATTTTCGTTCACGCCTATCGGCTCGATTCCTATCGGACCGCTTGTTATCACGCTGAATATAATACCGATAGCTCTTGCGGCTATTACGGTAGGTCCTGTGGGCGGAGCGATAATCGGCGGACTGTTCGGTCTGCTCAGCTTTCTGCAATGCTTCGGAATAGGCGTTCCAAGCGGTATGGGAGCTGTTCTGGTCTCAATTGATCCCGTGCTTGCCTTTATTCAGAGATTTATCCCCAGACTTCTTGACGGCTTTATCGTGGGATTTATCTTCAGGGGTGTAAGCAAGCTCAGCAACGGATATATTTCCTGTGCTGTAACAGGCTTCTGCACGGCGTTTCTCAACACAGCCTTCTTTATGAGCGCACTTGTACTGCTGTTCGGAAACACAGACTATGTGAAGGGTCTTATGGGCGGTAAGAACATTATTTTGTTCATCTGCACCTTTGTAGGCGTAAACGCACTGGTCGAAATGGCTGTCTGCACTCTTATTGCAGGAGCTGTAGGCGCTGCTTTGATAAGATCAAGATTCATTGTTACAACTAAAGCTGCCAATTAAGTTATTTTCGGAGGATTGAAAATGGTTCTTGCCGTTGATATAGGAAATTCAAACATAGTGCTGGGCGGATTTGAGGGGGACAGGATAATCTTTATTGAAAGACTGTCCACCAATCAGAACTCCACGGCTCTTGAATACACGGTACTTATTAAAACTATTCTGGAGCTTAACGATCTCAGCAACGCTTCTTTTCAGGGCGGAATAATCTCGTCCGTTGTGCCTTCTGTTACTCAGACGGTAAAGGAAGCTATGGTAAGACTTACGGGCAAGCCTGTAATGGTGGTAGGTCCGGGACTTAAAACGGGGTTGAAGATACTGCTCGACAACCCTGCTCAGCTGGGAAGCGACAGGGTTGCGGACGCTGTTGCGGCTATAAACGAATATCCCTGTCCTATTATAATGGTAGACATGGGAACTGCCACTACAATTTCGGTCATCGACAGGGACAAGGATTTTCTGGGCGGCATGATAATACCGGGTCTGAGGGTATCGCTGGATTCGCTGACTATGAGGACTTCTCAGCTGCCTAAGATAAGCCTTGATCCTCCGAAAAAGATAATAGGCTCAAACACTATCGACTGCATGAAGAGCGGTATAATCTACAGCACTGCATCCAGTATTGACGGAGTAGTAGAAAGAATTGAAGAGGAGCTTGGGGAGAAATGCACGGTCATTTCCACAGGCGGACTTTCAAAGGCGATAATACCCTTCTGCAAGAGAGATATTATTATCGACGACAAGCTGCTGTTAAAGGGTCTTGTCATCATTTACAACAAAAACAAACATTAATTAATATGATACGATACGCAAAACAGGGATATTCAGATGAATATCCCTGTTGTTTTGTCAAGAAAGAGTCAAAAATTAAAGTTTAGGGTCAAGCCCTTTTTAAAGGGCTTGTGGGGGTCGAGGGGGCAAAGCCCCATCGTCGCTCACCGCAGTGAGCGAAATCCCCTACCGTAGGGAGCTCCGAAAAGGGTGAATTTCAAAACAGTCC
>JBJERD010000179.1:0-2726 GCA_051882095.1 Oscillospiraceae bacterium | reverse complement strand
CCCTATCCGCACAAAAAAGCGGACGAAACAAAGCTCCGTCCGCAAAAGATTTAAAAACCATAAGGAATACTCAATAACACAGGCGAACAAAGTTCGCCCCAAAAATCCGTGAGCGCAGCGAACACCTTCATTGTCAATTGTCCTCAAACATACGGGTTATCCCTTTGCACCGCAGTAACGCCGCCCAGCTGTGCAGGATACATCTCCATTATCTCGCCCGAATATGTGACGATCACCTCGTCTCCCTCATTAAGCTCGGAAGCAGTGATCTCTTTTCCGTCTGCGTCAAGCACCGTCACGTTATTCAGGCTTATCACAAATCTGTCGCTGGAAGCGCTTTCTTCTTCCCAGCTGTACGGAGCAAAATAGATATAGTCCGCTTCTGTTTTTTCTACCGTTCCGATCACGTTCTTTGTTTCGTCCCACATACTGTCTGATATAACTATCATCTCAGGAGCGAAAAGCTCGCTTCCCTCGTCTGTTACTATCCTCAGTACCAATGCATGATCTCCGTCGAAGTCAAAGGTGCTGTCAAACAGTACGACCTTTTCTTTGCCGTACATTTCGATGTTCTGTCTTTCATGCTGACTGTCTTTTTCTTCCCATGAAATATCATTCTCAAATTCTGTTTCACCGTCTTCGCTTTGTTCTTTCAGCTTTTCACAGCAAGCGTAACAAACACCGCTGTAGCCCATAACAACATCTTCGTCATCGTTCAGCCGTTCCAGAACAGCGCTTGTGTGTATCGTTCCTGCCTGCTCATTTTTCTCATAAGTCAATGTCAGTTTCATAAAGCCGTTGTCAACAAGATACTCATATTCGCCGTTCTGCCAAAGTGCCTTGCTTATCATCAGGTCAGAACCCGATTCAATATCAAACCTGATACTTGGCGGCAATTCGTCGGAATAACCGTTGAGAACACTCTGCCTATCGCCTTCGCTGTCATCATAAAGCCTTATCTCAGCCGTCTGCCCCATATCAAATTCATATTCGCACCATGCGTCTGCTACCTTCAAGGTACTGCCTGCTTTCACGACAACATCACTGCCGACCTCATAATTGGTTTTGTAGCGTTCTTCCTTTTCGTTCTCAATAAAGAAAACTATATCTTCTGATGCAAATTCAAAGCTTTCATCTTCGGTGTTATTGCTGACCGACATTGAAAAAACGCATCTGCCCGTCTGCCTGTCATTATTCAATTCCATAGTAAGGCTGAGCTTTCCGTCCGAAGTCGTATAACTGTAAACACCGTTGAGCCTCAATTGCTCGGCAATGTACTCACCATTGGCACCATGCAGTATGCCCAGCACAGTCTCAGCCTTTTCATCAGACTCATCAACCTTCAGAGTGCCCTTCAGTACGGCGGTATTCTCTCCGCCTGATGCTTCGTTGACCCAAAACTCCGCATAAACGTAGGAGCCGTCCTCATAAATGTTCACCGCTGTGAATATCTCGTCGTCTCTGAAACATTCCAGCCTGTATGTCTTTTCGGGTGCCATATCATAAACCGCAGTCTTCTGCTGCGAGCTCATCTCCGCATACCAGACCGACAATATCTTACCCAGCTTTTCTTCATCGGAAGACGTTATGAACACTGCCCTTTCTGCGCCGTCCGAAGCATCTGAAATATTGAACAGACAGCCCTCAAAGAACCCATTTTCCTTACCCGTCTTCTGCACAAACATTACACTTATATACCCCTCGGCAGCCAGCGCAATATCCGCGCGTGGGTCTCCCTCATAAACAAAGCTTATCCTGTCGCCCGCTTCAAACTGTGAAAACTCTGTCAGACAATTGTTCTCATCATACACCCATGATATCTCGTCGCAGAATATCCTGTAGCTTTCCCCGTCGTCACAGCTTACCATTGCAAAGCCGTCGCCTTCCATTTCGGTTATCTCTCCCGAATAGGTCTTTCCCAGCTTTGTTATGATATTCTCCGAGCCGCCAAGCCTGCCTATCTCCTGTATCGTCACATTCCCGTCCAGCATCTCGGGAAAAGACTCCATTCTACCACCGTTGTAAACCACAATAACGCTATCGCCAATGTCGGGCTGCAGTTCGGTGACATTGTTTTTATCATCAAGAAACTCACACTTGCTGCATGATATTCTTATTACGCTGCCGTCCTCTTCCTTGACAGTAATAAGCTTCTCATCGCTTTCAATCACAGTGGCTCTGAAATGCTCTCCCCACTGCTCCGATATATATCCCTCATCATTGGGAATTTCACTCTTGCGCATAATAGCCTTGTATGAATACACTCCGCCTATCAGCAGAACTATCGCCGTCAGCAGCGCAGGAACAGAAAATCTCCTGACATAATAAGCTCCGCCCGTCCTGTGAGAAAGCGCTCTGTCCTTCCACTCCTGCGGCGTTTTGTATTTATCAAATATATTCAGCTGTTTCATAAGATACGACCTCCTTTCAAAAGTCATAACTCCGTTTTGCTTTTCCCAAGCGCAGTATATACCTGCGCCTGCCCTTACTCCAAAAGATATTTTTTCAGCTGCTCCCTGCCCCTTTTCAGATGAGATTTTACCGTGTTCTCTTTCATTCCCGTAAGCTCCGCTATCTCGCCGACCTTGTATTGCTCATAATAATAAAGGTATATAACATCTCTCTGCTTCGGCGGAAGACTGAAAACAAGCTGAGTCAGCTCAATATCTTTTTTGTCCTCAAACGGGATGATAAGCTCGTCAATATTCACCGTGTTTCTCCTCAGC
>JBJERD010000178.1:0-2735 GCA_051882095.1 Oscillospiraceae bacterium | reverse complement strand
CTCATTTCGCCGGTCGGCTCATAGATAGCGTATGAATAATTCTCAAGGTCGCTTGAGTAGTTTTCCTTGAGTATATCAAACTTATTCTCGTCTGTGGGAGCGTTTGCGAAGCTTGTGGAAGACGCAAGATCCTCAAAGCTTTCTTTATAGCTGTCTATCGCCGTATCAAGCGTTTTGGCAGACTGCTCCGCAAGAGGCTGGATAGTTTCCTTCAGCGTGCTCTTTGTAGAGATGTTTATGTAATAGAACGCCACACCGCTTAGAATTATCGTTATTCCGAATGAAAGCGACAGCATTGCTATCATCAGTTTTGAACGTATGGTTTTCAATTAAAATCCCCCCGAAAAAATTGATATTATAACGCAATATTATTATATCACATTTGCACAAAAATTTCAAGGGGGAGAAGCTGATTTTTTGTAATTGTATAATAGTTTTGTGCATATAATTAACAGTCGGGCATCAAGGCTCTGCCGAGAGGCGCATGACCCGTCATTTTCGGTTCGGAGGGGTAGACAATGTTTGTAAACATAAGACTGAAAAAGTCGTTCTGCGTAATTATTGCCGCTGTGCTGGCGCTTAGTATTGCGGCGGTGTTTATTGTTCCGCAGTGGGCGGAAGCGCAGCAGGAGCAGGGAGTAAAGGTCCCAATAATAATGTATCACAGTATCCTTAAAGACGAATCGGCGTGGGGAGATTATGTTCTTTCTCCCGTCACACTTGAAAAGGACATTGTTTATCTGAAAAACGCAGGCTATGAGGCAGTTTTTGTCAGCGAGCTTATCGACTATGTGGAAAACGGCGGAGAGCTTCCCGAAAAGCCTGTGGTGCTGACCTTTGATGACGGAAACTACAACAATCTTACATATCTTCCCACGCTGCTTGAAAAGTATGATTTCAAGGCTACTGTTTCGGTAGTGGGAAAGTATTCCGAGATAGCCTGCGAGGAGGCGGAGCCTTCGCCCAATTATTCCTATCTTGACTGGCAGGACATTTCAAAGCTTGCAGACAGCGGAAGAGTGGAGATAGCCAATCATTCATATGATATGCACTCTCTTGAACAGCGCAGAGGCGTCTGCATTATGGAGGGGGAGAGCTATGAGCAATACCGTCAGGCGTTTTATAACGACGTGTTCACAACTCAGCGGCTGCTTAAAGAAAACTGCCGCATAACTCCCGATGTTTTTACCTATCCTTACGGCATTACCTGCACCGAGGCGAAGCATCTTGTGATAACCTGCGGCTTCAAGGCTACTCTGGGAGTTGAGGAAAAAATGAACTACATCAGAGCAGGCGAGCCGGAATGTCTTTACGATCTGCACAGGTACAACAGACCGTCCTTTGTTTCGACGGAGGATTTTATGAAGCGTGCTCTTGACGGTTAGTGTGCGGTAAATATTCCGGTTGACGAACAGAAAAAATTGTACTATAATATAAAGCAAGGGCGGTTTTGGGCAGATAATGCCGGAATAAGCCTTGCACAGAGGAAGGTATAAAATCAAGGACAGGTGATATAGATGGAAAAAAGAAGTTTCAGGCTGTTTTTTATAATAGCGGCGGTATTCGCCGTGTGTATGCTAAGCTGCATTACAGTAAATGCGGCAGGTACGGCTGAGTTTTATATTCCCGACGGAGCTGTTCCGGCAGGGGAAGAATTTGAGGTATCTATAGTATTTTCGGGGGATAAGAACATCGGCTGGGTAGACACAAACCTGACTTATGATGATTCGGCGGTGCAGTTTATTTCGGGCGACGGCGCAAACGGCGGCGGAGGAATACTCACTATTAAAGATTTCCCCGACAGCCAGAGCAACGAGGTAAAGGTGACACTCAGATTCAAGGCATTGAAAAAGGGTTCGTCGGAAATGAACATCTCAAACTGTGCCATATTTGCCGACGACAGCTCGCTTATCGGTTCGCCCACGGCATATGCAAGCGTTACGGCAGGAGAGCCAAGCGAAACGACTGTAACGACTTTGCCTCCCGAATCTCCCGACGAGTCCTCGGCTGAAAGTACATCAGAGACAACTCCCACTTCCGTTGTCACAACAGTCGAAACGGGAGCGGACGGTTTTCCCGTTAAGGGAGTTCTGAAAGAGCTTACAGTTTCGGCAGGAGAGCTTGTGCCTGCATTTTCACCCGACATTTACAATTACACCGTCAAGGTAGACAACTCGGTGGACTACTGCGAGATAGACGGAACAACAGCTTCTGTTACCGACTACATATGGTTTGAGGGAAGCAATAATCTTCAAGTGGGAGATAATGTAAGAACCATAACCGTTACGGACGATAACGGCAACAAGAAGACATACACGATAATAATTCAGCGCAGTGAGCAGGCTTCCGTGGAATCACAGGCTGTCTCGGAAGAGCCGCAGGCGACTGTTACTTCGGTGACAAAGGCTTCAAAGGAAAGCGTAAAGATAACCGATGACGAGGAGAGCGCTTTCGATCAGTACAAGCAGATAATAATGCCTGCGCTGTGGATAGTAATGTTCGTGCTGGTGCTTGCGCTTGTTATCATAGTTGTATGGCTGAGAAAAAAATCTCAGGAACGCAAGTCGGAAAACAATAAAAAATCTTCGGCGAAGAAGAAAAAATAAAAAAGGCTGCTGCACAGCCGTAAAAACACAACAAAAACGGACGGTAAAAACCGCCCGTTAGTTTGTCGAAAAATCTATTCATGCTTAGAGCAAGGGGAAGCCCTCTATCGCAGGGCTTCCCCTCTTTCA
>JBJERD010000177.1:0-2740 GCA_051882095.1 Oscillospiraceae bacterium | reverse complement strand
GTCCTCGTTAAGATTGTTTTCAAGAAATGCAATAAGCATTCTCGGCGGAGCAACCACCGTGTTGTTGAGGGTGTGTGCAAAATACTTGGAGCCGTCCTCTGCCTTGATGCGTATGCCCAGACGTCTTGCCTGTGCGTCACCAAGATTAGAGCATGAACCTACCTCAAAATACTTCTTCTGTCTGGGACTCCAAGCCTCAACGTCGCAGCTCTTTACTTTAAGGTCTGCAAGGTCGCCGGAACAGCATTCAAGAGTTCTTACCGGAATATCCAGCGTGCGGAAGAATTCAACGCTGTTCTGCCAAAGCTTGTCGTACCACTGCATACTCTCCTCAGGCTTGCAGACAACTATCATTTCCTGCTTTTCAAACTGATGTATTCTGTAAACGCCTCTTTCCTCGATGCCGTGTGCGCCGACTTCCTTTCTGAAGCAGGGCGAATAGCTGGTAAGCGTTTTCGGCAGCTCGCTTTCGGGAGTTATAGTGTCGATAAACTTACCTATCATAGAGTGCTCCGACGTACCGATAAGATAAAGGTCCTCGCCCTCGATCTTGTACATCATTCCTTCCATTTCGGCAAAGCTCATAACGCCCGTAACAACATCAGAACGTATCATAAACGGAGGAACATAGTAGGTAAAGCCCTTGTCTATCATAAAATCTCTTGCATATGAAAGAATAGCCGAATGAAGTCTTGCAATATCGCCGCAGAGATAATAAAAACCGTTTCCGCTGGTCTTTCTTGCGGAATCAAGATCAATTCCGTTAAGCTTTTCCATAATATCCACATGATAGGGTATCTCAAAATCGGGAACAAAAGGCTCGCCGAACTTTTCTATCTCTTTGTTTTCGCTGTCGTCCTTGCCGATAGGAACAGAAGAGTCGATGATGTTTGGTATCACCATCATTCTCTTTTTGATCTCGCCTTCAAGCTCGGTCTCCTTAACTTCCAGAGAAGCAAGCTCTTCGCCGATAGCCTTTACCTCCGACTTAACGGCTTCCGCCTCTTCCTTCTGACCCTTAGCCATAAGACCGCCTATCTGCTTGCTCATGGTGTTGCGCTTAGCTCTCAGCTCGTCGCATCTTGTTTTAGTTGCACGGAACTCCTTATCCATCTCAACAACTTCGTCAACAAGGACAAGCTTTTCGTCCTGAAATTTCTTTTTGATGTTCTCCTTGACCAGATCGGGATCGGTCCTGAGAAGTTTGATATCCAGCATTTTTATCTACTCCTTAAAAAAAATATACCGTAATTATTATAGTATTTTAACGGCAAAAAGTCAAGTAGAAAATAACACACCACTGCAAAAAGCACCTGCCGTTAAGTTAAAAAAGCTTGATTTTTATGAATAATGTGATATAATAAATGTGTATACGAAAAAATCTGAGTGATTATGAGGTAATTATATGAGTAAGGTTTACAGTCTGGGAATAGACGTGGGTTCAACAACGGTAAAAACGGTCATTCTGGACGGAGATGATATTGTTTACAATAAATATGAAAGGCATTTTTCCAAGGTTCGTGAAACCGTGGGAGAGCAGCTTAAAGCTATAAGAGATATTTATCCCGGAGCAGTATTTAAGATCGCTATTACAGGCTCGGCAGGACTTGGTATAGCCGAGGCCTGCGGCATCACCTTCGTGCAGGAGGTTTTCTCTGCTTTTACCGCCGTCAATAAAGCTTATCCCGACGCCGACGTGGTTGTGGAGCTTGGCGGAGAGGACGCAAAGATAATTTTCCTCACAGGCGGAGTCGAGCAGCGAATGAACGGCTCCTGCGCAGGCGGTACGGGCGCTTTTATCGACCAGATGGCAGGTCTGCTGGGAGTTTCTCCCGACGAGCTGAACGAGCTTTCTCTGCACAGTGAAAAGATATACCCAATAGCATCACGCTGCGGAGTTTTTGCAAAATCAGATATACAGCCGCTGCTTAATCAGGGCGCAAGAAAAGAGGATATAGCCGCTTCTATTTTTCAGGCTGTTGTGGATCAGACCGTTTCGGGTCTTGCACAGGGAAGAAAGATCGCAGGAAAGGTACTGTTTCTGGGAGGACCATTGTCATTCCTCAGCGGTCTGAGAAAGGCTTTTGTTGATACTCTTAAGCTTGACGATGAGCACGCAGTTTTCCCCGAGCTTGCACCTTGCTTTATGGCTTACGGCTCGGCGCTCCATGCTCAGAAAATGGGCGAGGAGATGACAGTTGACGAGGCTCTCGACAAGATACTCAACGCAAAGACTCAGGATACTATAGTGACAGGAAAGCCCCTGTTTGAATCGCAGGAGGATTACAGACAGTTTGTTGAAAGACACAAGCAGTCCGACCTGAAATATGAGGATATAAAGACCTATAAGGGCGACGCCTATCTGGGAATAGACGCAGGTTCGACTACTACAAAGCTTGTGCTTATCACCCCCGAGGGCAGGCTGCTCTATCAGTATTACGGCTCCAACAAGGGTCAGCCGCTGGACGTTATCGCTGCAAAGATCGAGGAAATATACGACTTGGCAACGCCTGAGCTGAACATCAGGTCATCTGCTGTAACAGGCTACGGCGAAGAGCTTATCAAGGCAGGTCTGGGAGTAGACCACGGAATAGTTGAAACGGTGGCTCACTATAAGGCGGCGGCTTATTTCTGCCCCGACGTTGATTTTATCATTGATATCGGCGGTCAGGACATCAAGTGCTTTAAGATAAAAAACAACGCTATCGACAGCATTATGCTCAACGAGGCCTGTTCTTCC
>JBJERD010000176.1:0-18917 GCA_051882095.1 Oscillospiraceae bacterium | reverse complement strand
AATGATGAGTTACCGTAAAGCAAGTAACTGCATGGCAGTTGATTGGATAAGAAAAATAAAGAGGCGGAATGAGTGTCACAAATTAAATTCGGAGCAAATAAAAACATATAAATCTAATGCTTCAAAACTATCATTACTGTTTGAGTACGCAAAGGAATGGTTTGATGTCAACAAGATCATTGTTGTTGATAAAAAACTGGAGAATAAGAAGGATAAGAATATCACTGTTTGTAAGTGCCTGGACGATGATGAAATTGACAACCGTACTCTTGTTGTTACTTTGAGCGAAACATTGGATGTAGTAGCTGCTTGTATGGAGAAACATTGTAAACAGATCGAGTTTGCAGAGCTTCTGTCCCTATATGAGCAAGCTGTTGAATGTGGATACAGGATACCCCGGATTATTAATACCATAGAGAATTCGTTTTCTGAATTCTATATTTACGGTGATACTCTGACGGCAGTAAATCTTTTGTCCTATTTGGAACAGAATCATAATATAAAGGTTCATAAGGTCAATATTGACGACTTGATTCAACAAAATGCAGAATTTGAACAAAAGGATCGCATAGTAATTATTGCAGATCTATTGCCGTATAGCGTTGAAGACCACATAACTGCCCCGGTCGTCCATTGGAGAAAAATGGGTTCGGGCGGCGAAGTGATGGATGGTCAAAAGGATATAGAAAATAACATTCTTCCCGGTTTGAGAGAGTTTGGGGTAGACTGTATATCAGTTTCAACACCTCGGCTTTCTAAGCTGTTGAACAGACCTGATGTGTTGTTTTCTATCTATAAATTCAAGAAGATTCGTAAGAAGAATATGACGGATTTTATTACATCAACAAATAATCATTTTAATACTGAAGATCTGATAGATGAGCATTTAGATGTTAAAACCGTTTGTTCAAAAGGTTATGCCGAGCTTTTTCACAACGGAGAAAAGGTAAATTACGAAAACGGATTTAGAAGAACTGTTGGCAGCAAGGCAGTCTATAAAAGACGAGTCTGGCTTTATGGTCCGTGTCTGATATTGGGGTCATATGTTTCGGACGAAAACACCATTCCTTCACTGCTGCAAAAAATGTTAGGTGAGAAATACTTAATATTAAACAGAGGTCAGCCCAATGCATATGGACTGAATTTGTTAATGAGAAGTACAGATTATCTTGCCGGAGATATAGTGTTGTATGTCAGACATGACAGTAGAGACACAAGTAAGGCTGATTTTGATCTGATTCAAAGCTATAAAAAAATAAACAACTTATCCGGACATATCAGTGATTCGCTGATGCATTGTGATTCAGTGGTGAATAAACAAATTGCCGAAGATTTTTTCGATATAGTAAAAAGAGTTCCAAATAAAACAGAAGACGGCGATATGCTGCGTTTTGGAAGTCAGATTAAACGCATCCCGGAGATGTATATGCTCAGGAATGATCCTTTTGAAGAATATATCAGATATATAAGACAATTTAAGCTATCAGGACGCAATGGAGCTATTGTCATGAATTGCAATCCGTTTACAAAAGGTCATTTGTATCTGATAACTGAGGCTGCTCAGAAGGTAGACAACCTGTATATCTTTGTTGTTGAGGAAAATAGATCTTATTTTCCTTTTGAAGACAGATATGCTCTTGTAAAGGAAGGTACAAGTCATTTAGAAAATGTATGTGTATTAAAAAGCGGAAAATTTGTGATCTCTTCAACGACTCTACCCGGGTATTTTGAAAAGGATCAGCTTGGCGATGTTTATCTGGATGCCTCAAATGATCTGTTGCTGTTTTTGCAGATCGCTAAAGAATTAAACATTTCTGTGCGTTTTGCAGGACATGAGCCGTTAGATAGATTTACGGCGCAGTATAATTTGAATATGCGATCTGTTCTGGAAAAATACGGCGTTGACTTTTGCGAGATCGACAGGAAAAAGGCAGGAGACGAATATATAAGCGCTTCCATTGTCAGAGAGTATTTAAAACAGAATAAATTCGATGAGATCAAAAAACTGGTGCCGCAATGTACATATGAATACTTATATAGGAAGGATAAAGAATTATGAAATACGCATTGATCGGCTGCGGCCGTATCGCAACCAATCACATCACCGCAGCCGTAAACAACAAACTTGAAATAGTAGCTGTATGTGATGTTTTGCCGGAGAGGACAGAAGCAATTCTGGAGAAACATGATCTTCAGGATCGCCGGGATATTAAAAGATATACCGATTACAAAAAAATGATCGAAGAAAACGAGCTTGAATTGGTCAGCATTGCAACAGAAAGCGGAAAACACGCTGAGATCGCTCTTTACTGTATTGACCATGGGATCAACCTGATTATTGAGAAGCCTATTGCAATGAGCATGGAAGATGCGGAAGAGATTATTCGCAGGTCTGAAGAAAAGAAGGTAAAAGTATCTGCCTGTCATCAGAATCGTTTTAATCTTGCAATACAGCAGACTCGTAATGCGCTGGAAGCCGGTCGTTTTGGAAAGCTTTCTCACGGAAGCATTAATGTTCGGTGGAACAGAAATCAGGGTTACTATACACAGGCACCTTGGCGTGGCACATGGGCGCAGGACGGCGGTGCACTTATGAACCAGTGTATTCACGGTATTGACCTGCTCCGTTGGATGATGGGAGACGAAGTTGATGAGGTTTATGGCGTTACCCGTCAGCAGTTTCATCACTATCTTGAGACCGAAGATATCGGTATGGCGGTTTTGAAATTCAAAAACGGAGCTATTGGCACAATTGAAGGTACTACGAATGTTTATCCCAGAAATCTTGAAGAGACGCTCTACATTTTCGGAGAGAGCGGAACCGTAAAGATAGGCGGCACTTCTACAAATAATATAGATGTTTGGGACTTCAAAGATGAGACCGAGGCAGATGTAAAAAACAAGGGGCTTGAAGAAGAGACCTGCAATGTTTACGGCAACGGTCACAGCCGATTGTTTGCGGACGTGATCGATGCAATTAAAAATGACCGCAAGCCCTATGTGGATGCGGTTGCCGGTCGTAATGCTCTTGAGCTGGTGCTTGCAGTTTATGAAAGCCAGAAGACCGGAATGCCGGTGAAGCTGCCATTAAAGAATTTCAGCAGTCTTGATATGAAAGGCGAGTTCGACTCAGTTTGATGAAATATAAAGATAAGTATGATTGAAGCCAAAAAAGGTTTATAATCGGTACATATATAATCGTAGTTAAAAACACGATATATTTGTCGGGTGCAAATGCTGAAGTAAATAACGAAGGTTTTGAATATGTTGAATTTGCTTTAGAATACCATAAAGTATTGATTATAAAAAATCTGAAATTTCACTAAACAAAAAAGAAAACTGAAAGAAGAAGGATGTTATGGAAAAGATTCAATTGATGAACGTTCAAAGACAGCATGAACAACACGCAGCCGAGTATGAAAAAGCTGTAATAGATGTAATGAGAAGCGGTCAATATATTGGTGGTTCTGCTGTTACTACCTTCGAGGAGGATTTTGCGGCTTACGTCGGGGCTCGATACGGAGTTTCCTGTGGAAACGGAACAGATGCGATCGTTCTGGCGTTAAGAGCGTTGAACATAGGCAGGGGTGATGAAGTCATTACCGTACCGTTTACATTTTTTGCAACAGCAGAGGGAATAGCTGCTGTCGGCGCAACTCCTGTTTTTGTTGATGTTGATAAAGACACTTATTGCATGGATGTGACTCAGATCGAATCAAAGATAACGACCAGAACAAAAGCAATTATGGCTGTACATATATATGGTCATAGTGCAGATATGGATTCAATAAATGCAATAGCAAAGGCACATAATTTATTTGTGATAACAGATTGCGCACAGTCGGCGGGAACCGAATATAAAGGTTCTCGTTCAAATACACTGGGAGATGTGTCGTGCTATTCATTTTTCCCGACAAAAAATCTTGGCTGTGACGGTGACGGCGGAATGGTCGTAACAGATAATGAGGATATTGCAAGAGCCTGCCGATCTTATAAGGTTCACGGTTCCGGCGCAGATGGCTTGTATACGCTCAAAGCGCATTATGCCGCAAGGGATGAGGAGCTTCCGGCAAATATGCCATATGGCGAAAATAAGTATTACAACTATCTTATCGGTTATAATTCTCGGCTTGATGCGTTGCAGGCAGCTTTGCTCAGAGTGAAGCTTAATTACCTTGATGAGTTTGTGGCAGGCAGAAGAAGGAATGCTAAACTATACAATGAAGCATTAAAGGATACTGAGTATGGCATACCTTATGAGGCTCCGTACACAAAGCACTCCTATTATATCTATGCACTTCAGCACGAAAATGCACAGAAAATCATGGAAAAGCTTCAGGCGGCAGGTGTTCCGTGCGGAACTTATTATCCTGTTCCGCTTCACTTGCAGGGAGCCTTTGCATATCTTGGATATAAAGAAGGAGACTTCCCGGTTACAGAAAAGCTTGCCGGGACCACTTTTGCGATTCCAGTATTCCCCGAATTAAATGATGATGAGCGCACATATATCATAGATGCTCTCAAAAATGCCATAAAAGACTTACATAATTAACAGTAAAGATGAGAGGCACAATACTCATAAATGCGGGCTCTTGTGCCTGTGTAAGATAACCCGGATATCAGGAGGAATACAGCTATGGCTGAAAAAGCATACAAGATCCATGAAACCAGTCTGTTAGGAGATAACGTCAGAATAGGAGACGGCACACGAGTCTGGCAGTTCTGCAACATCATGGATCATGTGGAGATCGGAGAAAACTGTAATATCGGCATGAACGTGTTTATAGAAACAGGCGTCAAAATCGGCGATCGTGTTACAATAAAGAATAATATTTCAATATATTCCGGAGTTGAGTGCGAGGATGATACCTTCCTCGGTCCAAACTGCGTGTTTACCAATGTACTTACCCCGAGAAGTTTTATTTCCCGCAAAAACGAGTTTAAAAAGACGATCGTACATAAAGGCGCTACTCTTTGTGCAAACTGCACCATTGTTTGTGGACACGATATCGGAAGATATGCTATGGTGGGTGCCGGAGCAGTTGTTACTAAAACAGTGCCTGATTATACACTTGTAGCAGGAAATCCGGCAAAGAAGATAGGATATGTATGTGAGTGCGGAGAGAGAATTTATGCGGATGCTGATGGAGTTTATAAATGTATGCGATGCGGAAAAACATATCGTTTGATCGGCGAAGATCTGACCGAGTTCAAATAACAGCTGCTACTTAAAAATCTCGAATGTCAATAGCAGGCATCAGCGCATATAAATCACACCGAATCACAAAGCTCTGCATAAGTTTATTTGAAATATAGCCGGGAGAAAAGAAATGGAAACAACAAGAGATGGTCGTATTGCGTGGATAGACGTTGCCAAAGGTATAGGAATTTTTTTGATCGTGTTCGGACATACCATGCAGAGTGGATTTGTCCGTCAGGTTATCTTCTCTTTTCATGTCCCCTTCTTCTTTTTCCTTTCGGGAGTGACTTACAAAAGAGAAGCAAGCTTTTGTAAGTTCATAAGGAAAAAAGTAGTGGGACTGTTGGTGCCGTATTGGGCGTGGGGAATTATCAGCATCGCAGTTTTTCTGTTCATGGGGTCTTTTCTCCATTTGAAAGAAGCAGATACAGGTCTGCTGAATAATTTGTTTGGATTGTTGTATGGCAATCCAAGAACAGAATTGATGTGGTGGAATCGCCCATTGTGGTTTATTCCGTGCCTCTTTATCACATTGCTGATAGTGGACGTGACAGAGAGAAATCTATTTGTAAAAAATCGTGGAGGACGCAAAATAAGGATAGCATTTATTGCTTTTTCACTGTTTATAGGCGTGATCTGGAATAAAGCCTCTGACTTTGTTCTGCCGTTCCATCTGGAGGCTGCGCTTGGAATGATCGCTTTTACGGAAATGGGGATCATGTTTCGGGACTGTAGAATTGATAAGCAGATAGAAAAAACCTGCATCGGAGTAAAAACGGCTGTAATTATAATTTGTATTATTGCCGGAGTATTTTTCAGCAGTATCAATGGCTGGGCTCAGGTGCTAAGATGTACATACGGAAAGTACCCGGGCTTGTATATTGTAACATCGGTATTGCTTATAACGGCGGCAACTGTTTTTGCGGTATCTGTTGGGAAAAATTTCGTTTTTGAAGAACTTGGGAAACAGAGTATGTGCATTTTACTCATGCACAAATTCCCTGTTCTCGTATTTCAGAAAATCATTCCTGTCACAAAGGGGCTTTTGAGTGAGAGCAGACCCGAATCGCCGGTTACTGTGGCTTGTGGAGTGGTTGTCAGTGGGATATGTATTGGTTTGTGTCTGTTAGCCGGCAAGGTGATCGGCATATTTCTGCCGGAGATAATAGGACAGAGAAGGCGTGCTGCAAGAAAAGCTTCTTGATTTTCAAAAACTTGTCCAATAGTTTTAACGCAAACTTATTTCCGTCCCCTCAGTTCACCTACATCTGCCCCCGCAAAACCACCCCATCCGACATCTATTGACACACCATTTCACCTATGATATAATAATATATTATAATAATGAGGGAGTATGTACTTGTGCTTAATATAAAAAAATCAGGTTATTTATTGTCAGCGGTAATAATATTATTATTAGCCGCTGTGATTTTTGTTGAAAATGCAAGCAGCGATAAAAAGTGTCCCGAAATAACCATAAAGGACCGGGAAATTGAGATAAATGTGGCTGACGGCGAGGACGTTATGCTGCAGGGCGTCACCGCTGAGGATAACGTTGACGGCGACCTGACAGATATGGTCGTGGTGGAAAATATATCCGACTTTCATGCAGACGGCTCAAGAACCGTTACTTATGCCGTAAGCGATAGCTCAAATAACGTCGCCAAGGCAGAGCGGAAGATCACATATAAGGATTATACCCCGCCTCAGTTCCGGCTTAGCAGCGACCTTACCTTCTATTCAAGCAATACAAGTATAAATATCGCAAACGCAGTGACCGCAACAGATATGATAGACGGCGATATCACCCCGTTTATCAAGCTGATAGATGAAAATATCGTCGTGGGTCAGGGCGGAGAGTATTATGCGGAAGTTTCGGTGTATAATTCCGCAGGAGATTGTTCTTCAATAAAGCTGCCCGTCTTTATCGAGTCCTTTGTGGCAAATCCCAGCGCACCTGAAATTGAACTTTCCGATTATCTTATCTATGTGGACGCCGGTTCTGTAAAGCCCGATTGGTCACAGTATGTCAAATCGGTAAAAAAACAATCCAATACAAGTGAGACCGTTGATAAAGACACCTATATGGAAACGCTTAATATCGACGATTCAAATGTAGATCTGAAAACAGCAGGAACATATTACGTTACATTTGAATATACAGGCAGCAATGATCTTACCGCAATAACCCGATTAACGGTGGAAGTAAGATAATATTCAGTAGGGAGAATTAAAGTGGAAAGCATAAAAGTTGATTTAAGAAGCGTGTTTCTGGACGTGTTTAAAAATATCATTATCATATTATTGTCGTCCGCCGCAATGACGCTTGGCGTCCATATTATGATTCAGTCGATGCATGAGCCTGTGTATACCTCCTCCTTTTCGTATGTGGTAATATCAAATGAAGCGTCGGTCATTTCAAATAAAGCAAATCAGAACGAATTGGTGAAGGTGTTTCAGGAAGTGCTGCAAAGCAATATCCTCAAAAATAAGGTGGAAGCCTCTTTGGGATATAAAGACGGCGAGCATATGACCTCCGTGATATCCACCGAGATCGCCAAAACGGTGAATATTGATAACGTAGAGGAAAATTCAAATATAATCACCGTCATTGTAAAGGATTCGACCCCTATCAGAACCTATCAGACCGCAAAAGCCATTATGGAAAACTGCGGCTCTGTTTCCGAGTATATCAATAAGAACGCCACCCTCACATTGCTTGAAAAGCCCGGCGTTCCCACAGAAGACAGCAACGCCGTGAATTATGTAAAGGTCGATCTGCTGCTTTTCGTTCTGTTCGTTATGCTCCTTTGCTTTGCGGCAGCCTTTTTGTCGGTCAAGCGTGATACCATAAAAACCTCCGAGGACGTAATGACTAAGCTGAAAGCAAGACTGCTTTCTTCTGTGCCCGATATTACCTTCAAGGATAAAAAGCATAAGAAAAAAGCGAGAAATCTTCTTGTCACAGACAAGCATACGGGCTTTTATTACATAGAAAACATCAAAAAGATCCGCAGTAAGATCGAGCTTGAAAAAAATGAGGGCGGAATGTGTATAGCCGTGTCAAGCATACTTCCCCAGGAGGGAAGAACCACTATCGCCGTCAATCTTGCGCTTTCTCTTGCTATGCACCGCAATAACGTGCTTCTTGTGGATATGGATTTTAAGACCCATACTCTGCAAAAAATGCTTAATTACACCGACCCCATCGTGAATTTTACCGATTTTCTCGACGGAGATTGTTCGCTCACTCAGGCAATGGCAACGGTTCAGGGCATGAAGGTGCTTTTTCAGGAAAAGTCCGTTTCAAATTCTTCCGAGCTTATCAACAGCCATAATATGCGGGTGTTCCTTGAGTATGTAAAAAAACAGTTCGACTATGTTATCATTGATACGTCGCCTGTCTCAATGTCAGCCGATATGGAAGTGCTCAGCGGAATAATCGACTATTCGGTAATGGTGATAAAGCAGGACAGCGCTGCCACTTCTGCAATAAATGAAGCTATTGATATGATGGACAGAAATAAGTGTTCTCTTATCGGCTGTGTTTTCAACAGGGATTCTAAAATATCCAAGGACAGCGGCTACGGCTATTACGGAAAATACAGCGGCTACGGAAACTACTCCAAATACGACCGAGCATCAAGCAAAACAGGGAGGCGATCATAAATGTATGCAGCAAACGCTGTGAATGTCAAAGGATATACCAACGATGCTGACGAAGATGATGAAGACGAATTGTCGTCAGTGTCTTTAAATAATCTTATGATCGCTTTCAGAATGTTCTTCTGGGTGGTCATACTTGCGGTAATAATAGGCGTGGTCATAGGATTTATAGCGTCCGCATTTTTATATGAACCTGTTTATTCAACAAGCGCCTCCTTCACCATTGCAGGCAGCCGTACCGGCGATGAGGATTATGGTTTCCGCTCCACTCTGGACGATAAGCTCATCACCGCCGAGACCTATGTTATCACAAGCTCAACGCTGAAAAACATGGTGGTTGATAACCTTGGTGAAAACTATCAGTCGTGCAGTATCACCGCTGATAAAATAGCCGATACCAATGTTGTTACGGTGAACGTTACAGCCGACAGTACCGCCAAGGCTTATGCGGTGCTTAAAGAGGTCATTGAAGACTTTCCAAAGGTGTCAAAGAAAATTTTCGGAGACGTGAACATTACCCTTATCGACGAGGTGGCAGCTTCTGATATCCCCGTAAACCAGGGCGCCCAAAAAAAGATGATAGCCTTCGGCGGAATAGGCGGATTGCTGCTGGGCTGCCTTATCATAACAATGTACAGCTTCAGCCTGAACCTTGTGTCCGATGCGGAAACTCTTCAGAAGTATGTTAACATCGAATGTATCGGAAAAGCTCCCATGCTTCCTGCAAAGATAGTGAAACAAACAAACAACGTGACTATCGAAGGCAGAAATATACCCGATGACTTCAAACAGATCTTCCAGTTTATCCGCACCAGAACGGAGCGCTATTGTAAAAAGCATAATTGTAAGGTAATACTTATAACAAGTACCTTCCCCGGAGAGGGCAAAACCACCACCTCGGTAAATATTGCTCTTTCGCTTGCCCAGAACAAAAAAAGCGCTATCGTGATCGACTGCGACCTGAGAAACCCCTCGGTCGTTGATCGTTTTGGCGCAAAGAGCGGAAAATTCGGCTTTGACGACTATCTCAGAGGAAAATGCTCCTTTGACGAAGCCACCGTCAGACTGCCCAAAAGCAACGTGTTCTTTATATCCTGCAATAAATCAATGGGCAGCCGTGCCTCTGAAATGCTTGGTTCAAAGATTATGCAGGACGCCATCGAGCTGGCAAAAACAAGAGCCGACTATGTTATCATAGACTCGCCGCCTATAGACGTAATGGGCGACTCCATAACCCTTTCTCAGTATGCCGACACATCAATTTTTGTAGTAAAGCAGAATTACGGCAGACTTAATAACATCATCTATGCTATTGAAAGTATGAAGCAGTCAAAAGCCGAGCCTATGGGATTTGTGCTTAACGGCTCCTACGGCAAAATGAGCTTCACCGAGTATTCTCACTACGGTTACGGCTACGGTCACAGATACGGCTATGGCTACGGCAGCAGATACGGTTACGGCAGCAGATACGGCTACGGAAGAAGATCGGAAAGCAGTAAAAAGAATGAAACGAAGAATAGTTGATATCCACAATCATATGCTGTTTGGCGTAGACGACGGTGCGGAGTCTTTGGAACATTCCTTGGAAATGGCAGAGCTTTCAGCCGAAAGCGGAGTGACCGACATAATCTGTACTCCCCATTGTTATCCCGGAATGTTTGAGAACTATGCCGGTACAGGCTTTGAGAGAAATTTTGAAAAGCTTAAACGTGCAGTTTCCGACGAAGGGATACCTGTAGAGCTTCATCTCGGTATGGAGGTCTTCGGCTGCCGCAGAACATATGACGATCTGGAAAACAGAAGACTGTACTGTCTGGCAGATTCAAGATATATGCTTATCGAATTTGATTTCAACGATGACGCCGATAATGTCAGCCACATTCTTGACCTGCTCCTTGACAGAAGCATAGTGCCTATAATAGCCCACCCCGAAAGATATGTTTTTGTTGCCAACCGACCTGTTCTTCTTTTTGACTGGCTTGATATGGGCTGCCTGCTCCAGTGCAACAAGGACAGCATAAGCGGCAAGTTCGGCAAAATGGTTCAGAAGATAGCAATGGATATGCTTTCTGACAGACTGTTTTCGTTTGTGGGCAGCGATGCTCACGGAGCTATAGACAGAAATCCGTATATGAAATATGTGTATAAACAGGTGGAAGAAAATTTCGGCTCAGGTTATGCACAGGAGATATTCTATGAGAATCCCGTGAAAGTAATAGACAATCTGGAAATTTAATGCCTTTTTATGAAAGGCGTAAAAAAGAGACCACAGGTGCTGTGTTGTGTGATTTGTAAGAATTTGTACTTTTATGTTGACATTGATAGATACTAATGATATAATAAATAGGTTAAAGTATAATGTCGGAAAACGCAAAAAATGCGCAGCGGTATTTGCGATCAGCAATTTATGAGACAAAGGGGAGACGAATTTTGCAGCAATTAGAAATATCCGAAGGCGCAGAGCAGTCGGCGCCTGACGTCAAACCTTACGATAAACCGCTCTCCGAAAGCCGTGATAAGCCTGTTTTTGAAGTTATAAAGCGGATATATGACATTGTTCTTTCAACCTTGGCGCTGATTTTTTTAAGCCCTGTTCTGCTCATTATTATCATAGCCATAATGATCGACGACCCCGGAAATCCGTTTTTCGTGCAGGAGCGTATCGGTAAGAATTCAAAAAGCTTTAAGATCTTTAAGTTCAGATCAATGTGTGCAGACGCCGAAAAACAGCTTGAAAATCTGACCCACTGTAACGAGTGTAGGGAAGGTCACTTTAAAATAGAGGACGACCCCAGAGTAACAAGAGTGGGAAAACTGATAAGAAAAACCTCTCTGGACGAGCTGCCCCAGCTGATAAATATAATCAAAGGCGATATGAGCATAGTAGGTCCCCGTCCTTTTATCCCCGAAGAGCAAAGATTGCTGCCCGATGACAGACTTTGCGTAAAGCCCGGATTGTCCTGCTATTGGCAGATAACCGATACCACGGAAATGTCAAGTGAAGAACAGCTGGAGCTAGATTATAAGTACATAAGAGAACGTTGTGTCCTGACGGATTTTAAGATCATTTTTACAACATTAGCTTTTGTGTTTAAGAAGAAAAATAAGTAATTAGAAAGTGTCAAAAATTAAAGTTTAGGGTCAAGCCCTTTTTAAAGGGCTTGCGAGGAGAAAATTCTTCCTCGGCAAGCTCGGAAGAATTCGAGGGCGAGGAGCCCTCTTGTCGCTCACCGCAGTGAGCGAAATCCCTTAACCGTAGGGAGCTCCGAAAAGGGTGAATTTCAAAACAGTCCGGTGGACTGTTTTGAAAGAGGGGAAGCCCTGCGATAGAGGGCTTCCCCTTAATTTGCGCATAAATGAGTTTTTCAATAACTATTCCGTCCTCTTGGATGACGATCGCCCCTGTGGAGCAGCAGCTCCGCAGGGGCTTTTTGTATCTTGCCGCTGTTTCATTAGCATTGAACACCTCTGCGTTTGCGGAAAAATTTCATAAATTCAAAAAAACTCTTGACAAACAAATGTTCGCATGATATTATAGAAATAGAGGGAGTTGCAAAACGCAACAGAGAGTCGCAAACCGCTTATATAAAAAAACTCAAAAGAAAGGCGCAGAAACAAACGGCTAAGCCACAGCAGCCGGCGTTTCTGTCCGGTGAACAGAAGAAAGGAAGAATCATATGACAATTCGATTAAACCAAAGCTACGATGTAAGCCTGTCCGGCACGGTGCTGGGCTATGTGGGCGAAACAAATTCAAGAACTATCAGCTTTCAGGGTCTTGAGACCCAGGGCGCAGACCGCTATAAAATGAGGATAGAATATCCCGACGGCATAAGCTATGAGGTGGATATTTCAGAGGGCAGCTATACTGTGGACGGCTCGCTGCTCAGGCAGGAGTGTACTGTGAAATGCCAGATACAGGCGTATAAAACAAGCGGCGAGGAGTATACGCTTGTGAAGAAGTCGGGCGTGTTCCCGCTTATCATACAAAGCTCGCTGGACGGCGAAACTGCGCCCATACCTACCTATGAGCAGTCGGTGGAAGCACTTGAAAAAGTCTTTGCAGCCGAAGCCGCCGCCGAAACAGCAGCACAAAACGCAGCTCAGTCAGCCCAGACCGCCGCTCAGACCGCAGCCACAGCCGCAGAAACAGTCCGTGCAGCTGCGGAGGAGACGCTTAACAGTATCCCCGAAGATTATACCGAGCTGAGTAACAACGTTGTGGAACTGAAAAGTGATTTTAATAACATGAGTGTCATGAAAAGATATGTAAACAGCGGAAAAGTCTTATTCAGCAACACAGACGCAACAGTCCCGGCAGGCGCAGAGATATATTTCAGACCTGTTTCGGCAGATGAAAGTCGCACAGGACTCATCCTCTACGGTATGTACGGCACAGACGCTTCCGCAGGCTACGATACTCTTTTCGGCAACGCCCCGTTTGGAGAGACAGGGAAAATCGTCGCCCAAAGAGAATACCACCACATTCAGGTGGTGACCTATCCGTACGGCGGCACAGAATTTGAATTTGACTATTTGCAGACCGATTCATGCGGATTGCAGCCCGATGTGAGCAATCTACAGTCAGACGTCAGCGATCTGAAGTCTGACATGAGCAAGCTGTCGGAAAAAATCAATACCGTGCAGAGCATTGCGGCCAACGGTCATCATAGCGCAAAGGGTTCAAGCGTGGTGCTGGATTTCGACGGGATCGAGCTTGGCGCAACTTATAAGATATACGCATGGAACATTGTGGGCGGCAACAGTATAAAAGAGCCGCTGCTGTATCTGTTCAAAACAGACGGCACATATATTTCAATCACAAACAGCACTGAACGGGAACTGTTAAATAATAGTATTGTCTATACGGTGACTGTTACGGACGAGGATTCGGCGTATCTCAGACTTTACATGAATAAATCGCCCGATGCCCAGCTTGCGTCCTGCGACTATGCGTTTGTAAAAATCGTCGGTACAAGGCTTGATGCGATCGAAGAGAAAATTTCAAACGTGATTTCAAACGTGGAGGAAAAAATCAAAAACAATTGTGTTTCCATACAGTCTCTTCTCAACCGCACCACCTGCAAGATCTTCAAGCGTGTGGTCTGCTGCGGCGACAGCTATACAAGCGGTCATATCCAGCTGGCAGGAGAAACGCAAGTCCCCACCAACGAAGAATTTGCATGGCCGCATTATATGTCAACGTTGACGGGAAACGATTGGATAAACTGCGGCTGCAGCGGCTGCAATGTCCTCACCTGGCAGACTCATTCAAGGGGTCTCCCGGCAGCGCAGGCGCAGGGCAAGGTTCAGGCGTATGTCATCGGTCTGATGATAAACGACGTTTCAAACTCGACAAGAGCGGTTGAACTAGGAACTGTTGACGATATAGGTACAGATGCCCAGACCTACTACGGCGGAATGTCGGCAATTATCCGTGAACTGAATACGATCAGCCCCCAAGCAAAAATTTTCGTAAACACCTGCCCCAAGACCGGCGAGAAATACACGAGATACAATCAGGCGGTCAGGGACATCGTGAATGCCTACAAAGACACATACCCCGTTCACTGCATCGACCTTGAAGCGTCTAAGGAACTATACACAAACGCCAGTCTGACCGCCGATTCGGTCAGCGGACATTATACTGCGGTCGGATATGAACAGTTTGCGGAGATATATTCGTACATTTTGAGCAAGTATATCAATGAGAATGTTTCGGAATTTCAGGATGTTTATCGGATAGAGTATGATGGTTGAGGTGGCGGAGAAATTTGCTCCCTTGTGGGCTAGGACTTAATAATCTCAAAACCGATTGCACTTTCGCAGCGGAATTAAAAATCCGACACCGCAGAACGATGTCGGAAATTGCCCCGTCCGGGCTAGGACTGGTCGGACGGGACGTTGAACAGTGGTTTCAAGTCTGCGTTTCCGACAAAATAAAAAACAGTATGCTTTTCGTTCCTCAAAGCATACCGTTTTTTATTGGTCGGAGTGACGGGACTTGAACCCACGGCCTCTACCACCCCAAGGTAGCGCGCTACCAATCTGCGCCACACCCCGATTGCTATAATATTATACACCTTTTTGCGCTGGTTGTCAAGTACTTTTTCATGATTTTTTTGATTTTTATCTGCTTTTGTTTCGGATAAGACTTTTTGCAACCATTTATAACCATATAGTGGGGGGGCGGCAGCTGCCGGGAAAGCAAAAAAACGAGCGGCTAACTACCGCTCGTTAAAAATATTATCCTATTTCATCATAGCTTCAAGCTTTCCTCCGATGCCGTCAAGCCAGTCGCCCTCGAAAAGCTCGATAAGTCCGCTGTCGCATTGCGATGCAAGTGCAGGCTCTACAGGTATCTTTCCGATAACTTCAAGACCGTGCTGTACCGCAATGTCTTCAATGTGGCTCTCGCCGAAAAGCTTTATCTCCTTGCCGCAGTCGGGACATTTTACATAGCTCATGTTCTCTACAAGCCCGATGATCGGAATGTCCATCATCTGTGCCATTTTGACCGCCTTTTCTACGATGACCGAAACAAGCTCCTGCGGCGATGCAACTACGATTATTCCGTCTACAGGGATAGACTGGAAAACAGTCAGTGGAACATCACCCGTTCCGGGAGGCATATCAATAAACATAAAATCAACATCGCCCCAGATAACGTCCGTCCAGAATTGCTTCACTGCGCCTGCAATAACAGGTCCTCGCCAGATAACAGGGTCGGTCTCGTTTTCGGTCAGCAGATTAAGGGACATTATGCTTATCTCCTTTTTGGAGCTTACCGGGAAAAGTCCCTCTTCCGTGCCCTGCGCCTTCTCTTTTATGCCAAACATTTTGGGTATGGAAGGTCCCGTGATGTCAGCGTCCAGTATCGCCGTGCGGTAGCCAAGACGGTTTGATATCACCGCCGAAAGCCCCGTAACAAGCGACTTTCCTACGCCGCCCTTTCCGCTTACTATTCCTATTACCTTTTTGATCTGTGAAAGCTGATGCGGCTGCTCGATAAAGCTTTGGGGACTTCTTTCGCCGCAGTTCTGCGAACAGCCTTCGCAGTTGTGATTACATTCGCTCATTTTTTTCGCCCCACAATAAGGGCTTTCCTCCTTTGATAAATCAGTCGTCAATAGTGTAGCCAAAGCCCAGAATTTCCATGTAGTTGTCCTCAGAGCCTTCAGCCATTGTTATCTCGATCTCATATTCTGTGTTCTCGGGCTGCATACCGATGTTGACTATCTGCGGATTTCCCCAGCCTGAAGGTGATACCGCCTCAATGTCCTTTTCGTCGTAAAGCTCGCCGTTGCAGGTGACCTTGACATGAACAGGTCCGAACTTGCCCTGCTTTACTTCCTTGTATATCATGTATACGAACTTGCCCGTGAATTTAAAAGTTATGGGCTCGTTGCCGCCTTCAAGCGGATGAGTCCAACCGTTTTTGAACCTTGCAATGTCGCTGCCCTCAACCCAACTGCCCATGCTTTCGGGAGTAAGATTGGTGTTCTCATACAAATGCGCTCCCAGCAGTCGGGGAGTGTATACAGACTGCTCAGGAATTGCCGCAGCCTCGGCTTCAACGTCGGTAACGGTGTCAAAATAGTAGTTGACCATCTCGGCAACCATCTTGTGACCCTCAACATTGGGGTGCGACTGGTCGTCCGAGAAATCCTCCCACTTCATCTGACCGTTTTCAAACATATACCTCAAAGCGTCGCAGTAGGAGATCATAGGCAGCTTGTAATATTCACCTATAGTCTTCATGTAATCCTGAGCCGAATAATCCTCGGCAGTTACCGAAAACAGCAGAACAACGGCAATATCACGACCAAGCAGCTCTCTGACAATGCTTTCGTATGCGTTCTGATAGCTGCTGTCCGTACCGTCGTTTACGGCATATTCAATAAAGCAGATGTCGGGATCGCTTGCAAGCACGTCTCTTTCAAGTCTTAAAACTCCCAGCGTGGAGGGAGTTCCGCTAAGTCCTGCATTGCAGTATTTCACATTGCCGTCCTTGCCGTATTTTTCGGCAAAATGCTCGTATGTAAGCTTTGCATAGCAGTCGTCGGCGCCTGCGGTGAGACCCTCGGTGATAGAGCCGCCCAGATAAGCGATAGTTACCTCTTCACCGTTCTGAGCCTTTTGTATCTTCTCCTGCATCAGAGCTGTGCTGCCGTAGGAACACATCGCCTTTTTTATCATAGCGTCATGCCACTCCTGCGGAGTCTCGGGCGTTTTATCAGCCTGCGCAGCCGAGCTTGTCTCCGGCTGTGAAGCTTCGCCGGAAGAAGTGTCCGAATCGGAGCAGCCTCCAAGACAGGCAAGACAAAGTGCAGCTGCGGTAAAAGCAGCGGTGATCTTTTTTAAACTCATAACAGTCCTCCAAAACATTCAATAAGCAAAAAGTACGGTCAAAGCCGTACCATTGCCTTAATATAAACCAACCTCCCGAAGATCGGGAGGTTGAAAAAGTTATCAGTTAACAACAGACTTCTCAGTTTCCTTATCGAAGATGTGGATCTTGTTAGGATCGAGAGCAACCTGGATCTCATCCTGAGGTCTTGCAGTAGAACGAGGTGAAACTCTTGCAGTAAGAGGAATACCCTCGCAGTTGAGGTACAGATATGTTTCAGCACCCATCATTTCGGTAACTTCTACAGTTGTCTTGATGATACCTGTTGTAGCAGTTGAAAGGAACATTTCCTCATCGTGGATACACTCAGGACGAATACCAAGAACAACTTCCTGGTCAACCAGCGGCTCGAGAGCTTCAGGATCAGCCTTGGACTCAGGAACTTCAACAGTGTACTTAACGCCTCTTGAAGTCTTTGTATCCTCTGAACCGAACTCAACAACATACTTGCCGTTTACCTTGAGAAGCTTAGCGTCGATGAAGTTCATCTGAGGTGAACCGATAAATCCTGCAACAAACTGGTTTACAGGGTTGTTGTAAAGGTTTGTAGGAGTATCGATCTGCTGGATGTAACCGTCCTTCATAACAACGATTCTGTCACCCATTGTCATAGCTTCTGTCTGGTCATGAGTTACATAGATAAATGTAGTACCCAGCTTCTTGTGGAGCTTGGAGATCTCAGTTCTCATCTGAGCACGGAGCTTAGCGTCAAGGTTTGACAGAGGCTCGTCAAGAAGGAATACCTGAGGCTCACGAACGATAGCACGACCCAGCGCAACACGCTGTCTCTGACCACCGGAAAGAGCCTTTGGCTTTCTGTCAAGAAGGTGAGCGATGTCGAGGATCTTAGCAGCCTCTTCTACCTTTCTTGCGATCTCGTCCTTAGGAACCTTACGGAGCTTAAGACCGAAAGCCATGTTCTCGAAAACTGTCATGTGAGGATACAGAGCGTAGTTCTGGAAAACCATCGCAATATCTCTGTCCTTAGGAGCGATATCGTTAACAAGTCTGTCTCCGATATAGAGCTCGCCCTCGCTGATCTCTTCCAGACCTGCGATCATTCTCAGTGTTGTAGACTTACCGCATCCCGAAGGACCAACAAGAATGATAAATTCCTTGTCCTTGATCTCGATGTTGAAGTCTGATACTGCGATTACGCCGCCCGGATACTTCTTATAAATTTCTCTCAATGATACACTTGCCATTTTTAAAAGGACCTCCTATTTAAATTTTACTAATTACCATATTAGCTATAATAATATCATAACAAATTTTTCATATGCGCACAAGAGTTTTTTTCACTAAACTTTATTATAAGTCTTTATAAATAATGACGAAAAATCGCCGTCAGTTACCATATAATGCAAAAACAAAGGCTAGCGTGCCAAAAGTTTTTCAACATCTTTGTGCAAAATCTCCAAACACTCACCAAGCGCTAAATTGTCGTCAAGAGGCAGTTTTCCAATGGCTATCCTCCTGAGATAAACAACCTCGTTTCCCAAAGCATGGAACATTCTTTTGACCTGATGATATTTGCCCTCATGGAGAGTGACAAAACATTCATTGCTCTTATCGCCCTCTGAAAATTCCGCCGGCAGACATTTTTCTCCCCCGTCGATGACCATGCCCTTTTCAAACTCGT
>JBJERD010000175.1:0-2766 GCA_051882095.1 Oscillospiraceae bacterium | reverse complement strand
GAATGAAAGAGTTTGCTTCCGAAATACCGTATTTTGACGTCATCACTTATGTAGAATTTTCAGCCGAAACGGGCGAGGGCGTTGATGAAATAAGAGAGATCATTGAAGAGATAGCTTCACTTGAACCTGTGGAACATGATTATGAAGCTGAGGATGAAGAACTTTTCGACGATCCGGAAGAGCCGATAATTGATGAAAACAGCGGATATGACGACGAACCGTTTTCGGGATTTTTAACTCCACGAAGAAAAAAATAATAAAAATATCAAAAAGCCCTTTACTTTTATGCTGTGTTGTGTTAAAATGATTATATTGGTTTAACGCTTTACAATATGATAAGTAAAGGAGTTTTTTTCATGAAAGAAAAATTGGAAATAAAAAATCTTGACGATTTGTTTGAGGCAGTTCTTTGCCTTGAAACTGTCGAAGAATGCAGGTCTTTTTTCAAGGACCTTTGTACTATTCCCGAGCTTAAAGCTCTTTCGCAGAGATTTCAGGTGGCGAAGCTTTTGACGGAAAGCCATGTCTACAGTGATATTGTTGCCGAAACAGGAGCTTCCACTGCGACTATAAGCCGAGTTAACCGTTCAATTTCATATGACGGCAGCGGCGGCTACAGCGTTGTTTTTGAAAGACTCAAGGACAAAAAGCGGAGTGCTGATTAATGAGCGGTTACGGCAAATTTGCTTGGTTTTATGATCGTCTGACCGACAATGTTGAATATGATAAAATAGCCGCTGCTATCGACACATATGTGGAGCGCTTCGGAGGCAGAAAAAACATTCTTTTAGATCTGGCTTGCGGAACGGGAAGTCTGTCTGAACGTATGGCAAAAATGGGATATGATGTTATCGGAGTTGACAGCTCGGAAGAAATGCTTAATATCGCATTGGATAAAAAATACGACAGCGGTCTTCCGATACAGTATCTTTGTCAGGATATGACCGAGCTTGATATGTACGGAACGATAGATGTTACCGTCTGTGTTCTTGACGGCCTTAATCATCTTGCAAACATTGATGAGGTAGCCAAAACGTTTGAAAAGGTCTCGCTTTTCGCCTATCCCGACGGAATGTTTATTTTTGATGTAAATACGATTTATAAACATAAAGAAATTCTCTCATGCAACGCTTTCACATACGACCTTGACGGTCTTTTCTGCGTATGGCAGAACGAATATGACCCCGATGATGACTCGGTTGATATATTTCTTGATTTTTTTGAAGAAAACGAGCAGGGAAGCTATGACCGCTTTCAGGAAAGCTTTACCGAAAAGGCATATTCCCGTCAGGAAATAGAGGATAAGCTCTCATCGGCAGGTTTTGAGATACTTGCCGTATACGACGGATATACTGACGATCCTGTGCATGATGAAAGTCAGAGAATAGTTTATGTTGCGAGAAAGTATAAATAAGAGGTAATTTTATGGGAAGAATAGTTAGGGCAATCAGTAAGGACGCTTCTGTAGTCTGCAGCGCAATAGACGGACAGGATATTGTTGCACGCATTGAGGAGATCCATAAAACGTCTGCTGTGTGTACGGCGGCGTTAGGCAGACTTACTCTCGGAGCTTCACTTCTTGGCTTTGGGCTTAAAGGCAAAGACGATTCAATTACGCTCAGAATATCCGGCGGAGGACCGGCAGGTACTCTCATAGCCGTTTCCGACAGCTTTGGAAATGTAAAATCGTATATTCAGAATCCTGTTGTTGAAATACCGCTCAACAGCGTGGGAAAGCTTGACGTTAGAGGCGCCATAGGTACCGACGGAACATTCAGCGTCATCAAAGACCTTGGACTGAAAGAGCCTTATTCCGGACAAGTTCCGATAGTATCAGGCGAGATAGCAGAGGATATAACAAGTTATCTGGCGACAAGCGAGCAGGTACCCAGTGTGTGTGCTCTTGGAGTTCTTGTAAATCCCGATCTTACCTGTGCTAAGGCAGGCGGATTTTTAATTCAGCTTCTGCCGTTCGCTCCGGACGAAGCTATAGATATCATTGAAAAGAACATTCAATCTATGCAGTCTGTTACCCAGATGCTGTCAGCAGGTCTCACAGCTGAGGATATTGCTCTCAAAGCGCTGGAAGGTCTTGAGCCAAACGTGCTTGACGATTTCAAGGTCGGTTATGTATGCGACTGTTCACGCAAGCGGGTTGAAAAGGCGTTGGTATCGCTGGGGAGCGACCAGCTTGAAGAGCTTGCAAAGGACGAGATAACAGAAGTGAAATGCCATTTCTGCGATAAGGTCTATAATTTCACCTCCGAAGAGGTAAAAGCTCTGATAAAGTAATTTTTTAGGGACGTCATGCTTGACGTCCTTTGTTTACCGGAACTTGCAGCCGGGAAGAAAAAAATTTTTGAAAAACAATAATTTTTTTTGAAAAAAGCCTTGACAAATGTTCTGAAGTAGTGTATAATTAATATCGTCGCTTGAAGAGGTGACGAAAACACGGGAGCATAGCTCAGCTGGGAGAGCATCTGCCTTACAAGCAGAGGGTCACAGGTTCGAGCCCTGTTGTTCCCACCAGCGAGTAATTTTTACTCGCTTTCGGCCGGGTAGTTCAGCTGGTTAGAACGCTAGCCTGTCACGCTAGAGGTCGTGGGTTCGAGCCCCATTCCGGTCGCCATTATCATTTTATATGTTAATGCATATACTGTATTAAAGCATACTTGCTGAGTGCTTTTGGTATTTGCCTCTGTAGCTCAGTAGGTAGAGCAGGGGACTGAAAATCCCCGTGTCGATGGTTCGATTCCGTCCGGAGGC
>JBJERD010000174.1:0-2767 GCA_051882095.1 Oscillospiraceae bacterium | reverse complement strand
AGAAGCAACAGATTTACAGTCTGCCCCCTTTGGCCACTCGGGAACTCTCCCATATGAACGGCAAAGCCGTTGTTTTTGGATCTTTAAAACCGACCCCTCAGCCTTTCGACCTATTGGAACGGAATAAAAATGGAGCTGGTGGACGGACTCGAACCCCCGACCTGCTGATTACAAATCAGCTGCTCTACCAACTGAGCTACACCAGCGTATCTGCGTGTCGCAACGATAAAGATTATATCATAAATAAATCCGCTTGTCAATACCCAAAAGCAAATTTATTTTGAAAAAATCAAACCTTGCCGCATCAGACAGCTTATTTATTATACACTTGTGAGCATGAAAAGTCAATAGCGGCACGAATATTTTGTCGAATTGCACAACTTGTTAAAGCCGCACCGTTTAGTATTGTGTGCATAGTGCGCAAAAAGATGCGCTTTTGCCAACGCTGAAAATATCCCAAACCGCCAAAACCGATATTTTCCATGCTTTACATTCCGAAAAAGCTGTGATATAATTAATAGTACACTTAAAAACCGAAAGGAAATCAGTAATGGATATTAATGCAACCCTCGCACAGGAATTCAAGCTCCGTAAAGAGCAGATAGACAATACGGTCGCCCTCATCGACGACGATAAAACTATACCCTTTATCGCCCGTTACCGTAAGGAGCTGACAGGCTCTCTCGACGACCAGATTTTGAGAGAGATCTTCGATCGCCTTAATTACTTGAGAAATCTCGAAAAGCGGAAAGCGGAAATAACCGCTTCCATAACCGAGCAGGGTAAAATGACCGACGAAATTCAGGCGGCTATTGATAAAGCCGTCCAGCTGGTGGAGGTGGAGGATATCTACCGCCCCTTTAAGCCAAAAAGAAAGACCCGTGCAAGCGTCGCCCGTGAAAAAGGCCTCGAACCCCTTGCCCAAACCCTTTTGCAGCAGGATATGAAAACTGACCCCTCCGCCGAAGCCGAAAAATATATCGACACAGAAAAAGGCGTAGACTCCGCCGAGCAGGCTCTCCAGGGCGCAATGGATATCATCGCCGAGGACGTTTCGGATAACGCCGCTCTGAGAAAATATCTCCGCAGCCTTTTTTCGCAGATAGGCAGAGTCACCTCAAAAGCCGCCGACGAAAACGCCGAAACGGTCTATGAAAATTATTACGACTTCTCCGAACCCGTTTCAAAAATCGCAGGACATAGAATTTTGGCTATCGACAGAGGCGAAAAGGAAGGCGCTCTGAAGGTCTCGGTGGATGTCCCCGAGGGCGCAGGAGAAAGAGCCTGTATCTCAAAATATGCCGCAAATTCTTCACCGTGCACTAAGTATGTGGAGCTTGCCTGTATCGACAGCTATAAGCGCCTTATCTATCCCTCTATCGAAAGAGAGCTGCGCAGCGAGCTTTCCGAAAAAGCTCAGGAGGGCGCAATTAAAGTATTCTCCGAAAACTTAGGTCAGCTGCTTATGCAGCCGCCCGTTAAAAATACCATAACTCTCGGTCTCGACCCCGGATATACCCACGGCTGTAAGCTTGCAGTTGTCGACCAGACCGGAAAAGTCCTTGATACCGCAATAGTCTATATCAATTCCCAAAGACAAACCGCCGAAGCTAAGAAAAAGCTCGCCGATATGATAAAACGCAATAACGTCAATACCATTTCCATCGGCAACGGAACAGCCTCCCGTGAGTCGGAAGCCCTCGTCGCAGAGCTTGTTAAAGAGCTTCCGCAAAAGGTCAGCTATATGGTGGTCTCCGAAGCAGGAGCGTCAGTCTATTCCGCTTCAAAGCTCGCCGCAGAGGAGTTCCCCGATTATGACGTTTCGCTGCGAAGCGCAGTCTCCATAGCAAGACGTCTCCAAGACCCCCTCGCCGAGCTTGTCAAGATCGACCCCAAAGCAATAGGCGTGGGACAGTATCAGCACGATATGCCCCCCAAGCGTATGGACGAGGCTCTTACAGGAGTGGTCGAGGATTGCGTAAACAGCGTGGGAGTAGACCTTAATACCGCATCATATTCGCTGCTTTCCTACGTTTCGGGAATAAACGGAACAGTGGCAAAGAATATCGTCGCCTATCGTGAAGAAAACGGCGAGTTCACCGACAGAAAACAGCTGCTGAAAGTGCCAAAGCTGGGAGCGAAAGCCTTCGAGCAGTGCGCAGGCTTTTTGAGAGTCAGAGAGGGCAAAAATCCGCTTGATAATACCGCAGTCCACCCCGAATCCTATAAAGCTGCAAAGCAGCTGCTTGAAAAATGCCAGCTTGACCTTTCTGACGTGGGCAACCTTGTTAAGCTTGACGAAAAGACTTCAAAAATAAATATGAGAAAGCTTGCGGAAGAAATAGGCGTGGGAGTACCTACCTTGAACGATATAATCTCCGAACTGAAAAAGCCGGGAAGAGACCCAAGAGACGAGCTTCCGCCGCCGCTTATGAGAAGCGGAGATGTAATGGAGCTTAAAGACTTGAAGCCGGGAATGGAGCTTGTGGGCACAGTGCGAAACGTAATAGATTTCGGTGCATTTGTGGATATCGGCGTCCATGAGGACGGACTTGTGCATATATCGCAGTTGTGTGATAGATATGTAAAGCATCCGCTGGAGGTAGTAAAAGTCGGACAAGTAGTAAAAGTAAGAGTGCTTGACGTAGATATGAAGAAAAAGCGTATCTCCCTCACCATGAAAACGAAATAGCAAAAATAGCACCCCAAAATCCGCCGGTGCAGGGCGGCGTTAGCCCTGCCGAGGTTCTTAGGGCGAGGAGCCCTA
>JBJERD010000173.1:0-2770 GCA_051882095.1 Oscillospiraceae bacterium | reverse complement strand
GCCAAGTCCAAGTGCGTCGCAGTCCTGAATATCCTTTGATGTGGATCCAAGCTCGCCCGTATCGGTATCAAGCATATATACTCCGCCTGCGCCTACCGATATCCACAGGTCTCCCTCCGTATCGGGGCAGGCTTCGTATGTTACGTTTGACACAAGGAAGTTTGCAACTCGCTTGAAAGTTTTTCCGCCGTCAACGCTCATAAAGAACTCGCCGTCTCTCATGCCGTAAAGCTTGTCGGGGTTGACCTTATCCGATTCTATCACCGAGCCTGCGGGAAGTCCCGAACACTCGGTCCATGTTTTGCCGAAGTCGCTTGTTACAAATGCGCCAACGCCGGGAGTTGCAGGCTGCCAGAAGATGATCTTTCCGTCAGCTGAAAGCTTGACCTGTCCTCCTGCGCAGTCCTCAACGCCCTCGGGAAGTGATTCTGCCTCCTGCCATGTCTGAGCTGCGTCGGTGGAATAGTAAACAGTTCCCGAGTCCTCATCGGTAGCTCTTACCACATAATGATAATCCTGTCCTGCACAGTCAAGGGACGTTGACTTGAAATCGCCGAAATGCTCCTTGGGAGCTTTTGTAACGTCATCATGTCTGAAACCGTAGATATCGCCCATTATGGAATAAAGCTCGGGAGTGTTTTCGTCAAGATAGTTGGGTGAAACGAAGTCGAAGATAGCCGTTTCCTCTATTCCCATTGCTCTGACGGAAAGGTTTACAGGCTCGGTGGCTATCTTTGTAAGATTATCCGTACCGAAAATAGTTGCGCCCGTGCCGTACATTATCTCATCCGGGTCAAATGGATTTAATGCAACTCCCGTCATCCACCAGCCAAGCTTCAGCTGTCCCTGCCAGTCAAGCCATTCACACTCCGAAATATCCAGCGTGTAGTTATTCTTTTTGGACTGTGGATCCCAGAAGCCGTTCCACGTTTTGCCGCCGTCGTATGTTACAAACACGTTATCAACGATCGCCCACAGGCAAAGGGTCGTTACAACGATATTATTGGGGTCGTTGGGATTTACCGACAATCCCGAATAGCCGCAGGTGTGGACAGTATCGGGAGTTATCTCCTCCCACGAATCCTTTGCGATGTCATATTTCTGAACTGCTCCTCTCATAGCGTCGTTTGGTCCTACCTTGTATGACCATGTGGTGTAAAGATATCCGTCGGATGACACCTCGCCCTGAACAGGTTTCAGAGTATTGGTGTTTTCGGTAACTGTTGAAAGAGGATTTTCCACCTCTCTCCATGTTTCGCCTGCGTCGTCGGAGCGAAGAATATAGTTGCCCTCAGTTCTTGCTGCACCCACAAAAATAGTCTTTGTAGGCTCACCCTTTTCGGAGGAGGATTTATCAAAAGCCACAAAGGTAAGACCTATTGAATAGCCTGCCTCGATATATCCGCCATTTGTTGGGAAGCTCTCAACAAGGTTCCATGTTCTGCCGTAGTCGGTTGATCTATAAAGTCCGTCGGCTCTTGAACCGAAATAGATTATGCTGTTGTCGTTGGGGTCTACCTGCAAGCGTTCTCCTGCGCCTCTTCCCACTTCGTTTCCGCCGTTGCCGAAGGGCAGGTCTACCTTCATGAAATTCTCGCCGTAGTCGTCGGAAACAAGCATTGCGCCCTTTGAATTGGAATATGTTCCTGCTGCAAGGTAAAGTCTGTTAGGCTCAACAGGGTCGGTCGCCATGCTCTCGATGCCCATAAGGTTCCAGTCGTCGCCGCCGATAAAGTCTGTTATGCACTCCCAGCGCTTGGTGTCTTTGTTGAGTCTGTATGCACCGCCGATATCCGTCCTTGCGTAAGCAAGTCCCTCTTCGGTGGGATTATAAATAATGTTGGGCACAAAGCCTCCGCCCACTATCTCAACATTGCCCCAATCCCAGCCTGTTTCCTTCGGCTGAGCGTTGTAGTAATCGGTCTCCTCGATATTGCCGTTTCCGTCCGTCTTTGAATCGTTCTTCTTTCCGCAGCCTGCGAAAACCGACAATGCCAGAGTGCAGGCGCACCCCAGCGCAATTATTCTTTTCAAATTCATTTTCTAACTCCGTTTCCGGCTCATGTCCTCGCCTTATTCTTGTTTTACTGCAAATCGCCAATCGTCAATTGAATATAATACGGCACTATATCCTCATACACGCCGTCCTTGTTGAGAAAGCCGCCCTTGATAACTCCCAGCGGCTGAAAGCCCAGCTTTTCATAAAGCCTTCTTGCGGCGGTGTTGGTACTTACAACGGCGTTGAACTGCAATATTCTGAAGCCGCAGTCCCTTGCCCTGTTCATGCAGTCCACTACAAGAGCTTTTCCCACGCCTTTTCCTCGCACATCGGCTCTCACCGCATAGCTGGCGTTTGAGATATGACCGCATCTGCCCACGTTGTTGGGGTGGAGAATATACATTCCCGCTATCTCGCCGTTCTCCTCTGCCACTCCGCAATATGACTGCTGAGAGAAAAACTCTTCTCCGCCTGCGGCATCAAGGGGTTCCGTCTGCGGAAAAGCGTTTCCCTCGTTCACAACTGCGTTCCATATCTCGATCATCTGAGGAATGTCAGCCTTGCTGTATTTTCTCACCGTTACCACGGCTATCCCTCCTGTATACGTTTACATTATAACACATTTTAAAGGAGCTGTAAAGGCGTATTTTCGCAGCTCCTCCGAAAATTTTTCACGGCTTCTCAGTCTGTCGAAAAACTTATTCATGCACAGGATAAAGGGAAGCCCTCTATCGCAGGGCTTCCCCTCTTTCAAAACAGTCCACCGGACTG
>JBJERD010000172.1:0-2771 GCA_051882095.1 Oscillospiraceae bacterium | reverse complement strand
CAGGGCAAACGTCCTCTGCTGGTAGCCTGCGACGTTTACAGACCCGCGGCTATAGAGCAGTTAAAGGTAGTTGGCGAAAGAGCCGATGTTGCGGTTTTTGAAATGGGACAGATCGACCCTAGAAAGATCGCAAAAGAGGGTATAAAGCACGCAAAGGACTACGGCAACGACCTGGTTATTCTCGATACGGCGGGACGTCTGCACATTGATGAAGAGCTTATGAACGAGCTTAAAGACATCAAGAAGATCGCCGAGCCAAATGAGATAATGCTGGTCGTAGACGCTATGATCGGTCAGGACGCAGTTAAGGTGGCTTCAAGCTTTGACGAGGCTCTTGGCATCGACAGCGTTATTCTTACAAAGCTTGATTCGGATACACGAGGAGGCGCCGCTCTTTCGGTGCTTTCGGTAACGGGTAAGCCTATCAAGTTTGTGGGAATGGGCGAAAAGCTTGACGAGTTCGAGCCTTTCCACCCCGAAAGAATGGCTTCGAGAATACTGGGCATGGGTGATATGCTGACGCTTATCGAAAAGGCTACTCAGACGGTTGACGAAAAGGAAGCCGAAAAGCTCGCCAACAAAATGAAGGAAAAAGGCTTCGACCTGAACGACCTGCTCCAGCAGATGAAGCAGATCCAGAAAATGGGCTCCATAAAGTCACTTATCAAGATGATTCCCGGTGCAGGAAGCATCAACGACGAGCAGGCTGAAATGGGCGAGGCTCAGCTTCGCAAGACAGAAGCTATGATAAATTCCATGACAAAGGCAGAAAGAGAAAAGCCTTCGATAATCGACCCCAAGAGAAAGCGAAGAATTGCGGCAGGAAGCGGCACTCAGGTCTCGGACGTAAATCAGCTGCTGAAACAGTTCGAGCAGATGCAGAAGATGATGAAGCAGTTCGGGATCGGCGGCGGTCTGCACGGCAAAAAGGCAAGAAAGAACAGGGCTGCTCTGCTTAAAGGTCTTGGCGGCGGAATGCCGAATTGATCGATAAAACTTATAAAGCCCATCGTGCATGAAAGTGCATTGATATAAAAGCATAATTCGGCGGCGTCACAATTACGCTTTTGAATTGTGCATCAAATAAATACGGAGGTGAATTTACAATGGCAGTAAAGATCAGACTGAGAAGAATGGGCGCTAAGAAGGCTCCTTTCTACAGAGTTGTTGTTGCTGATTCAAGATATCCCAGAGACGGACGTTTCATTGAGGAGCTTGGTTACTATGATCCTACCAAGGAGCCTGTAGTTCTCAAGATCGACGATGAAAAGGCTAAGTCTTGGATCGCTAAGGGTGCACAGCCTACAGATACTGTAAAGGCTCTGCTCAAGAAGAACGGCACTATCTAAGTGAGTTTTTCGTTTATCGCAATCGGTAAGGCTCCTATCCCACCTCTTGCCTTACCGGTTTATCCGGTGGGATAACCGGAGATTTCCGTGGGAGGATCGAGGTATTATTATGGACAAGCTTTTAAAGACTATCGTATGCGAGCTGGTTGAGGACAAGGACGCTGTCAGGGTCGATGTTGACGAGCCTAACGAGGAAGGCGTTGTTGTTTATCATCTTCATGTAGCTCCCGACGATATGGGTAGAGTTATCGGCAAGCAGGGACGTATTGCTAAGGCTATACGCACCGTTATGAGAGCAGGCTGCTCACGCATAGATCAGAAGATCATGGTTGAGATCGAGCCGTAGGCTTGCATGATACGAATAAATCTTCACTCTTTGCAGACAATATGCAGAGGGTGATTTTTTATGCTTAAATATCTTTCAAGCGTTTATTTATATATAGTAGGCGCAGCTGCGGGAGCGGCTAACGGTCTGTTCGGTTCGGGGGGAGGGATAATAACCGTTCCCATGCTTGAACGCAGCGGCAGCGAAGCGAAAAAGGCTCATGCCACCTCTATAGCAATTACTCTGCCGCTGAGCATGATAAGCGGTCTGATATATTTTTCAAAGGGCAGCATTGACATCTCGCAGGCGTGGAAATACATTCCCGGCGGACTTGTGGGAGCAGCCGTCGGCTCAAAACTGCTGGTCAGGCTTTCAAACAAGGTGATAAAGAGAATTTTCGGAGCTGTGATGATAGGCTTCGGGATAAAAATGATGTTATAGGAGCGTTATATGAGCATTTTCACCATAGCTGCGGTGTCTTTCTTAACGGGGATATTCGCCTCGCTGGGACTGGGCGGCGGAATGATACTTATAATATATCTGACAGTATTTGCAGGTCTGCCGCAGCTACAGGCACAGGGAATAAATCTTGTATTTTTTGTTCCCATAGCTTTGGTTTCGCTTATTCTTCATTCCAAAAACCGCATGATAGAATGGAAAAAGACCGTTCCCATTATAATCACGGGAACGATCTTTGTTATCATATTCAGTCTGCTGGCAAACTCCATGAACGATCGTCTGCTGGGCAGGATATTCGGCGGATTTATAATCCTTGCGGGGATAAAAGAGCTTTTTTGCGGCGGAAGAGATAAAAGGTAAGCTTAACGGCTTTTCTCCAGCGTACACACCACCAGATGGAAAGGGTCGAGAAAGCGCTTTGAATAGCCGCTGTTGCCTGTTCCTCTGCTGACTATCATTTCTGTATCTCCGCAGCTGTATTTACCGCAGGTATATTGCGGCAAAAATCCCTGCCCCGGAGCGTAAAGTCCTCCCACAAAGGGAACTCTGATAAGTCCGCCGTGAGCATGACCCGTAAACAGCAGGTCAGCCTGAGCCCCCGACTGCTGCGAGGTATTTGAAATATATATTGTTGAGGG
>JBJERD010000171.1:0-2772 GCA_051882095.1 Oscillospiraceae bacterium | reverse complement strand
TGCGGTCTTTGCTGTGGCAGCTTCCGCTGTGAGAACGTATCCGTTATCGGAATAGCCTCCCAAAGCAGCTGCCGCTGTGCAGAATATTGTTATGAATATCAGCGCAGTGCTGATAAGCTTTCTAAAAGTAATAACTATCATCCTTTCAAGTATGTGCCGTGGGTCGTATCTTCTATGTTTCTTATTATATCAGATTTTGCTTGGTTTTACTACTGTTTCGTAAAAAGTTTGTAGTCTTGTTGTAACTTGTGTTACCGATTTGTAATCATTTTATACTCCTTGCACAATAAAAATGGCATGATAAGGATATTTTGTTTCCTTACTGTGTACAACACGGAAGCTGAAAGGGCAGTTTTGCGTATGAAGAGCGCCTTATATGTATGTTTGCACAAAAAGCCGCTGATAATAAAAATAAAATTTAGTGAAAAAATATTCGCAAAGCACTTGACAAAGTTGAAAAAAGGGTATAAACTATAGTTAGCACTCAAAGAGAATGAGTGCTAACACTCAAAAACATTAAGTGCTAAAAATGCTTGATGCGTATGATGTAAATCAGAGCTGTGAAAAGCCCGGAAAGGAATGTGCGAAATGGACAGCCGTAAACTGAAAATACTCACAGCGGTTGTGGACGAATATATCGTCACAGGCGAGCCTGTAGGTTCAAAGGCGATAATGAGCCATGTGAAAGCGTCTTCGGCAACGATACGCAACGAAATGGCAGAGCTTGAAAAGCAGGGATACCTTGAACAGCCGCATACTTCGGCAGGAAGAATACCCACCTATAACGGTTATCGTCTTTATGTTGACAGCCTTATGCAGAAAAATCAGCTGTCCGACGAGGAAAAAGTAAGACTTGACGCAATGCTCCCTAAGGAAGCGGTCACGGAAGAGGATCTTGTGAACTCAGCTTCAATGGCACTGGCTGAGCTTACAAAGTGTGCAACGGTTGTGGCAAATGCGACCCCGAAGTTTTCGCTTATCTCCAAGGTGGAGGTCATTCCCACGGGAAAGAGAATGTACGTTATTTTAATGATAACTTCAAACGGTACAATAAAAAACAAGGTGTGCCGGCTGGAATTTGATCTTTCCAACGAGCAGCTTGAGTTTTTTGACAACTATCTTCACAGCAATCTTGAAGGAGTTCCGATAGACGAAATATCCGAGGAGCTTTTCGAGAACATCAAAACTGCGATGGGAACCTATATGATGAGTCTTGCACCTTTGGTTTCCGAACTTGTAAAGCTTTCAAAGGAGTTTGTTTCTCAGGAGGTCTCGGTAGCGGGAGCGGCAAATCTGCTGACCTGCAAGGAATTCAATCAGAATGAGATAATAAGCTTCCTTGATAATAAAAAGGAGATAATGACATTTATCAATGAAAGTTTCAGCGGCTTGCAGGTAATGTTTTCTCCTGAAAACGACGGATTTGTTATCCATAATTCATCAATTATTGCGGCTCCTTTTCAAAAGGACGGCAGGCAGGCGGGCGCTCTGGGGCTTATCGGTCCTATGAGGATAGACTATGCAAGGTTCATTCCATACCTTGAATACTTCTCGCAGCGCATAACCGATCTGCTTTCTGAAAAGAGTGATGATTCCGATGAAGAACAATAAGAACAGGAAAGGCAGGCGTGATAGATTGGCACAGGAAAAAGAGAATATAAAGACAGAGAACGCAGAAGAACAAAAAGAAGAAACGACAGCCGAAAAGGCTGCGGAGGAGACTGCAAAGGAGAAAAAAGCTGAGGAGAACAAAGAAGAAAAGGCAGCCGAAAAAACAGAAGAGGAAAAGCTCAGGGAGCAGCTTGCGGATGCTAACGACAAATATCTCAGGCTGATGGCTGAATACGACAACTTCAGAAAGCGGTCGGCTAAGGAAAGACTGGAGCTGACGGCTTCGGCAACGGGCAATGCGGTAAGCGAGATATTGCCGGTGTTTGATAATTTTGAACGTGCGCTTCAGGTGGAAACAGCGGATGAAGCCTATAAGCAGGGCGTTGAAATGATATTCAAGCAGTTCGGCGAAGCGGTTAAAAAACTGGGCGTAGAGGTCATCGACCCGACGGGAGAGGTTTTCGACCCCAACATTGCAAATGCGGTAAATCAGATCGAAGATCCCGACCTTGGCGAAAACGTAGTAGCCCAGACATTCCAGAAAGGCTACAAGATAGGCGATAAGGTCATCAGATACGCTATGGTAGTTGTGGCAAACCCGTAGGGCAATTGTAAATGACAGTTGATACGCAGCGGTACAAGTATCAGAGCAAATGTGAATGAGGCTATTCAGGTACAGAGCCGAATAAATTCTGATATCTTTTATAAAGACATCGGATAAGTAAGAATTAAATAATAATTATGCATTGTGCATTGATATGAAAGGATGAATGACTTATGTCAAAGATTATTGGTATAGACCTTGGAACAACAAACTCTTGCGTAGCAGTTATGGAGGGCGGCGAGGCAGTCGTTATCCCTAACAGCGAGGGCGCAAGAACAACTCCGTCGGTAGTGGGAGTTTCTAAGAATGGCGACAGACTTATCGGTCAGGTGGCAAAAAGACAGGCTGTTACAAACTTTGATAACACAGTAATTTCTATCAAGAGACATATGGGCCCTGATTATAAGGCTAAAATGGGCGGCAAGGAGTATACTCCTCAGGAGATCTCCGCTATGATACTCCAGAAGCTGAAATCAGACGCTGAGGCTTATCTTGGCGAGCCTGTTACAGAAGCTGTTATCACAGTTCCTGCTTACTTTACTGACTCACAGAGACAG